>NZ_CP061868.1:4256332-4559463 GCF_022646885.1 Priestia koreensis
AACAAGGTCATATAATCCATATAGACCCTCCTTATTATTTAGAATAACCATTCCAGGATAAATTGCATCATTAAATTACAATATTTTTTTAAAGCTCACGAAAAACATACTGTTAAAAAAGTTAGAATTTCACAGAATGGATTATATCACATATGTACATATCGTTAAAATATCTTTTTTGTAATTTTTGTAGAATGATAGAAGTAGGAAGGATTAAAGCAGCTCAAAAAAGATGATGTACGTACTAGTCTATACCCCCTTTTTCACCTAAAAACAAACATCTTTTTTAAAGATGCTGACGTTTTTTATCTTATGTTGTTATATTTTAACTAATATACCATAATAGTAGAATTAATTGCCATTTTTTTATATGATTTTACATGATATACTAAGTTAGGAAATTAATGAAGGAGAGCATCGAGAATATGTTATCTTTATTTAGAAAATCATGGAAAGAAACGAACGATCGTCGTTTAAAACCATACTGGAAATTAGTCGAGCAAATTAATGCTCTAGAGCCTACGATGGAAGCTTTATCTGATCAAGAATTACAAGCAAAAACCATCACATTTAAAGAAAAATTACAAAATGGCCAAACCATTAATGATATTAAAGTCGAAGCGTTTGCCGTAGTGCGCGAAGCAGCAAAACGTATCCACGGCATGCGTCACTATGACGTACAGCTTATCGGCGGCCTTGTTCTAACGGAAGGAAATATTTCCGAAATGGCAACTGGAGAAGGAAAAACGCTTGTCGCGTCTCTCCCTAGTTATCTGCTTGCCTTAGAAGGCAAAGGTGTCCATGTTATTACCGTGAATGACTATTTGGCAACGCGTGACTGCGAAACCATCGGAAAGATTCATGAATTCCTTGGACTAACGGTTGGCTTGAACTTGCCACAGATGGAACCTGACGATAAAAAGGCTGCTTATTTAGCAGATATCACATACGGAGTGGGAACTGAATTCGGTTTCGACTACCTTCGTGACAACATGGTCGGTGATCCATCTCAGCGAATTCAGCGTCCCTATCACTTCGCTATTATTGATGAAGTGGATAGCGTCCTAATTGATGAAGCAAAAACACCTCTCATCATCGCAGGAAAGATGAGTTCAAGCACGAGCTTGCACCGTATCGCTGCGAGTGTAGCCAAACGCTTTGAAAATGATGTGGACTATAATTTTGATCCTGAAACAAAAGCAACAAGCTTAACAGATGAAGGAATTGAAAAAGTAGAACGAGCTTTTGGCATCGACAATCTATACGAACTAGAACACCAAACGCTGTATCACTATATGATTCAAGCCGTACGTGCTCATGTCATGTTTGAACGAGATGTTGATTATATTGTTAAAGATAATAAAATTATGCTCGTGGACATGTTTACAGGTCGTATTATGGATGGACGTAACTTAAGTGACGGACTTCATCAAGCGATTGAAGCAAAAGAAGGGGTAGAAATTACGGATGAGAATAAAACGCAGGCATCGATCACGATCCAAAACTACTTCCGTATGTACCCTCGCCTTTCAGGCATGACGGGGACAGCAAGAACAGAGGAAAAAGAATTTCAGCAAATTTACAACATGCTAGCTATTCAAATTCCAACGAACAAACCAAAAGTTCGTGAGGACATGTCAGACCTTGTTTTTAAAACCATTGATGCAAAATACACAGCGGTTGTAAAAGAGGTAAAGTCTCGTCATCACAAAGGACAGCCTGTTTTGATTGGAACAACCTCTATTCTACAGTCTGAAAAGATTGCTGAATATCTTACAAAAGAAAAGCTTTCCTTTGAGCTATTAAACGCAAAAAGCGTGGAGCAAGAAGTAGACCTTATCTCACAAGCTGGACAGCGTGCTCATATTACCATCGCCACAAATATGGCTGGACGTGGAACTGATATCATGCTTGGTGAAGGCGTAGCAGAATTAGGTGGTCTACATGTTATTGGGACAGAGCGCCATGAAAGCCGCCGTATTGACGATCAATTAAAAGGCCGCGCCGGACGTCAAGGTGACCCGGGATCAAGTCAGTTCTTCATCTCACTTGAAGACGACATGTTCCGCCGCTTCGCACACGAAGAACTGGAAAAAATGCTTCCTTCGATTAAAACGAATGAAGATGGTGTTGTATCAAACGCGAAAATTCAAGATTTCGTTGAACGTACGCAGCGAATTGTCGAAGGATCTAACTTCTCTCTTCGCGAGTATAACCTCAAACTTGATGACGTGATTAACGAACAGCGAAACGTCGTGTACAAACTAAGAAACAATCTACTTGAAGGAGCAAATAGCATTGAGCTAATTCTCCCTATGATTGAAAATGCAGTGAAAGAAGAAATTGATCTACACTGCTCTGAGGAATTGCCACCAGACGCATGGTCATTAAAAGAATTAAATGAGGAAGTAAACAAACTCATTGCCTTACCTAAAGTGGACCTTCCAGATACAGCAGATGAGCGCCATGAAATTGAAGAAACGATTAAAGAAGCAGTCAAAGCCTATAAGGAAGCCATCGCTCCTTATGAAGAAGACGAAACGGTACAGACAACAATGCGTCAAACAATGCTTATTCTTCTTGATAGTTCATGGACACGTCACTTAGAAGATATGAATCGCTTGAAAGAAGGAATTGGACTTCGTCAGTATCAGCAAGAAGATCCAATGCGATTGTATCAAAATGAAGGGTTAGCGATTTTCCAACGAATGTATGGTCAATACGAGAAAAGCGTGGCATTTCAATTTGCAGGCTTGCTTGAACAAATTTATCAAACACAAAGCTAACAATAGAAAGGGGCAACCAAACCATGTTATCTTTTCTGAAAAAATGGCGTGATGGAAAAGTAGAAAAAACAGGTGAAGAAACGGCCGTCTCCTCTGAGGAGCTTTTAAATGAAGCTGCAGAAGAAACAAACTCTGATGAAGATGTCTATACAGCTCTTTCTCTAGATCCTTCTTGGACGTTAGAGTCAGAAGATAAGTATGTTTATCAATATTTAAACAATGAGCTTCCTCCATTAAAACCAAATCAGATTTCACTATCTGGAATTGAGTTAAAAATGGAAGACAATTACCTACAGGTGATGGCATTTATTAGAAGCTCCCTACCAAAGGCAATCCAATTTGAAAATACGGTATTGTTATTAATTGGACCCGATGGACAAGTACTAGCAAGAAAAGAATTTGATCTATCCACTCTTGGAGAATTACCTGCTAAAAGTAGTCGACCGGCAGCCTTTTTATTCGAACCGGCCTCCCTTCTAGCAAGAGAAATTCCTCTTGAAGGATGGAAACTTGCATTTGAACTTAAAAAAGAATCTGTTCATTCGCTCGATTTGCCTGAAAGCTGGAAAACAGCTTTACCTGAGGAAGAGCAACAAAAGCTTCATCAAATTGTGGAGTCATTAGAGCCGCCGCAGCCCGGTGAAGTAAACTTTTTTGGCCTTCAAGCCGATCCAAACGAAAACTTTGATCTCCACGTAACGGTCTTAATTCGTAACGGTAGTGACCGCAACATTCAAATTCAACAACTACCACTTCAAATTGAAGATGCTAGTGGAGATATAGTGGCAAAAGGTAGCTTTGAATTAGATGATTTCGAAATCAAAGCGAATACCACAAAACCTTGGACGTTTATCTTTCCAAAACAGTTACTGCTAAAAGAAGAAGTTGATTTCACTCGTTGGAGAGTTATGCCGATTCAGAACGAAGAATAAAAAAAGCGGTTGATCATGTGATCAGCCGCTTTTCTTATCACTACAAAAAATAATGCAAATAGACCTATACAGTCTCCTTCACTTTTATCTTCGTTTGACTTAAATCTATTGAACTATTACTATTTTATTAGTAAATCTTCTTTTTATATATACAAAAATTGGATAAAAAGCAAAAAAGATGCTCTATGGAATCCATAAAGCATCTTTCCTGGCCTACAAACCAACCTTCGCTTGCCAAAATGTAAAACAAAACAGGAGTTTGTATTACATTAAGTATTGTAACACATGAACCAATTTCTACAAATAAAAAATATGAAAATATTATATATTTTACCTAAATTAATTAATAGAAGAAAAATATTCTAATTAAGTCACAATATATAAAAAAACTAATAAAAAAGTATTGAACATATATACCTAATTATTTTATGTAAAATAAAGGATTTTAGCCATGTTTTTTCAGACAGCAAAAAGCCCTCACGAATGACTCATGAGGGCTTTTCGTATTCTTTATTTAGGGCGACGAATTGACGCTTGATGCATCGGTTTCTCCATATGTACGGAAGCAGCCGATATTTTCGCTTTACTAATACCAGAAGTTGTAATTTCTTTAATGATACCATTTTGAATGCCTACTTTTTCAGCAGCCGTTACAACATCTGTGTTTCGATTAGCAGATGTGCTGTAGAACGTATTCAGCTTCTGAATTACTTGAGAAGCGACTTGGTCGTAGTCCCCTTTTCCGTAATAGTTAAAGTAGCTATACGCACTGTCCCAATACTCTACGATAAATCCTGCAATTTCTTTTTTATCAGAAGAATTAAAGGTTACCCAATCACTTCCATCAAGCGCAGCAAAGCTATCATACGTACTAGTAGAAGCAATATCCTCTAGCATAAATGATACATCCCACATTTCAGATGTTCCATCTTTGTAATAAAGCTGAATTTCATCGCTATTAATTAAATCTACTTTGACAACATCATAGTAGAAGTTTTGCGCAAATAAATTGAGCGCACGCTCCATGAACTTGTTTTCTTCAAACTTCATTTGATAAATAAACTTCGCGACCGCTTCCCTTGTAGACGGACCACCCGGATTAAATTTTCCATTTGATCCAGACAGGAAGCCAATGTTTTCTAGGAAAGCGACTTGAGCCTGTGAACGTCCTGCAATGACGTTGTAGTCTTTAAATTTCGAATCAAAGTCAAACAGAATCGCATAATCCTCTAATCCCATTGCACGAACAAACATCGTAGCCATGTCCTGACGCGTAATATACGCAGTTGAATTATACGTTGTAGCCGTTACACCTGCTGTAACACCTTCATCTAAAAGAGCTCCTACATACGGTTTATAGGCCGTTGGAACGTCTTTAAAGTTTTTGGCAGCTCCAGCATCTAAGTGATAGTTCATCGCCAGAGAAAGCATTTTTGCAAACTGTAGACGCGTCACGTTTTCTTTTGGATGAAACGTTCCGTCGCTATAGCCTGAAATAGCTCCCGCTTTTGCTAAGGCTTCAATCTGAGTTTTCATTCCTGAATTTTGAATATCTTTAAATAGTGTATCTGCATGTGCGGACATCATCATTTGACTTGAAAGCATCACTGTCAAAGCGGCTGTAACACCTAGTTTTTTCATGTTTTTTAAACTCTCCTATTCTCACGTTATACCTCCATTTTAATATTTTACCAAGAAAGTATATATAGGTATTTAATCACCATTAATTAGAAGATAACGGAATTAAATAACTGATTTTACTAGTTATATTCTGACTATATGCCTAACGTATAAGATGGACAAATGTTAACAAAATGTTCTGATAGTGATGTAAAATAAGAACGTATACTACGACATGAACGAGGTGCAATCGATGAAAAAGAAGTGGATTATCGGAGCTTTACTTGGTAGCTTTCTGTCTGTTGTGACAAGCTTATTCTTGTCTAAGCGCATTCGTCAGCAAAAAAAGGTGGAGCAGCAGATTAATGACTCTACTCTATCGGTCCTACAAAAAGCAGAACAGCTTTTGATCGTAACAGCTGAGAGTGATCATACGTCTAACGCAACGCTTGTATTTCTTGAAAAGCGTGATGGAAGCTGGAAACGCGTGATGAAGCCTATCTCCGTTTTGATTGGGAAACACGGAATGACTACGAAAAAGCAAGAAGGCGATGGAAAGTCACCAATCGGTGTGTTTTCTCTTGGAACCGCATTTGGTCATCACGAGGTGACAGACTTACACATTCCTTATCGCCAAACATCACCTCACGATTATTGGGTAGATGATGTGGAATCACCTGATTACAATACGTGGGTACATGAAAACGGCAACCCTGAAAAACGATGGTCATCATTTGAGCGAATGAATCATCCTCTTTATAAGTATGGAATCGTTGTAAACTATAATGAAGCTCCTATTATTCCAGGCAAAGGAAGCGCTATTTTTATGCATCTAACAAATCAAACGACCACCCATACGGCTGGGTGTGTCAGCATGCCTGAACGAGATTTTCTCCCTCTTCTTTACAAACTAGAAGCGGAAAAGCACCCTGCAATTGTTATAGCAGAAAAATCAAACTTGCTGTCTGTTCTATCTTAATTAAGCATCCCCCTACTGCATGTTACGTAGGGGGATGTTCATGATTATTGAAACTTCACACTTAGCTTATAAGGATTGATGGTTGAATTTCCGTTTACGTCTTTTACTTCCATATGGTATTTGCCTTTTCCTAAGTTAAAGGGAATGACCTCCGCATCACCTTCTAAATAGTGATTGGATGTCGCAATTAGCTTACCATCTTTATATAAGGATACGACGCCATCAATTTCATCACCAACATCAAATGTAATGGTTCCTTTGGCTGCTTTCTTCAAATCAAGTACATACCAATCTTGATCACCGCGCACAACCCCTGCATTTAAATGGCCTTTCGCCGTCCATAAACCAGGTGCTTCAGATTTTAATGATAGCGGCTTAGATGGAACATTATTTTTCACAACCGATCCTGCATCCTCATCCTTCGTTGACACGTTTGCGATTGTAAAATTATATGGAATCAAACTTGCTTGGGTAGAACTATCAATAACAGGTAAAAGACCTACAAAGTAATTTTTACCTTTCTTCGTTGGGAAAGATCCATAAATAGATCCATTTAAGCTAAGTCTTTCCACATAACGTATTTTATCCATCTCGTCATTGTCTAGCTTATGATTATTGTTCGTGTCTTCAATAATGATTGGAACTCCATACGCCTGATTTAAAAGACTTGATGGATACTTGGCTGCTAATTCCTTTGTCAGTTCCTGTTGCTTATAAAAGACGCCGCTTATGCCTGTTTGCTTAGCATTTACGTAATAAAAATCCATGTCATTTGGTAACCCAAAGTTCCCTGTAATGGTCCCTTCAGATACTGTTTTTGCTTGTTCAGGCGTATCGTTATCTTCATACTTATCTTCTGGATTATCTACTAACAGCTTAGAGGATATCTTATATGGATCAAATGACAAACTTGGATTTCCGTAAGGTGTTCGGGCAACTGCAAAGTATTTCTCTCCTTTACGAAGTCCCACACTAACTTGATCCTTAAACGTATCGGAAAACCATCCAAATTCTAGATTAGAAATTACAGGTTCTAACGTTTCATACGTTTTTCCATTTTCACCCTTGTACTTTCCAAGCTTATAAACCTCAAACATTGGAACGTTTCCGTCTTTGTTAAAAGTAAAATCATAAATAGCCGTACGCTCTGGCGTAATCGCAAACCAATCTTCATCTTCTAAGCTTTGGATATAACCCTCTGCGTTTGTTTCACCTAACTTGTACGGAAGTGCTCTAGCTTTAATATCTTCTAGCACTTGATCTACGTCGTCACTAGCTTCTCCTTCTGCCGAATCAGACTGAGCTTCCACAACAGATTTTGTTTCCTGTGCTTTTTGCCCAGCATACTCGCTAACAGTAAGGTTTCCTTTTGCCAGACCATCCTCTGGTGTTTCTCGTTGAATTGGTAGTCCATCTTCATCTTCTGGTAGTACTTTACTATCAATGGATACTTCGTAAGGAAGAGCTGATTCCTGAGGAGTCGCATCTTCAAACATCATATCGAAGCTCGTTAAAGAATTAAATATTATATAGCCATAAGAAGGATAGCTTTCATTTGTTGTACGAATATAATAGTCAACACCTGGGATAGCCTCAAAAGCTAATGTTTCTCCCTCACTGTATCCATTTGTATTGGCTGCAAACATTGGTTCTACTTTATCGTCTAATTTGCTCTCATCCATAAAGATTGGTGGTGCATTCTCATCATCAGAAGATACAAAAAGTTGATCAGCTGCGTACACTCGAATACTTGAATCGACCCCAGCTACACCGGACAGCTTTACTTTGACAACCTGAGGCTCGTCTACTTTCACTTTAAAGAAGTCGCTATCTCCATTAATGCCACTAAACGTTAACTTCTTATCTGCTGAATTGTATGGAAGTGCTCCTACTTCAACTGGATTTTTAAGAGAGATATTATCTTCTGGAACTTCTGCTAAGCGCTGTAGAGACAATTTATACGCTGACTTCTTGGCTCCAGAATTATCATAGTTTCCATTTGTATCTTTTACACCAATGGCTAACACTCCGTCAGCAGGGACTTTATATAGCTTCCCTTCCGCTTTTCCGTCCTGGACTTTATCAACTTCTTGTACGTCATTACCGTCTTTTGAATAGAGATGAATCTTGTATTTATAATCGTAGTTATCAGAACCAGCAAGAGCGGTTTGAATATATTCGCCTTTTTTGACATCAAACTTAATCCACTGCTCTTCGTTTGGTTTAGTAAGAGCTCCGTCTTGTACCAGCTCATCTTTTAGCTCCACTTGCTTTGCTGCCGCTAAAATTTGCTGCTCTGTCTTCGGATTTTGAACAGAAGCAGGGATTTTCGTCACATCATACTGTAAAGCTCCTAGTGGATTTACAAGTCCGTTCCCAAACTTCGTATCGTAACCTTTTGCCCCCAGATCTTTTGCCGTATGTTCTAACACATACTCGACTTGCGCTGGAGTTAAATTTGGATATTTAGAAAGTAATAGTGATGCAGCACCAGCCACAACTGGTGATGACATGGAAGTTCCGCTTAAATTAGCAAACGTTGATTTTCCCTCATAATAAATAGATGAATAAACATCTTCACCTGGTGCTACTAAATCAACGGATGCACCATAGTTTGAATAAGATGATAGCTTATTGTCTTTATTTGTAGAACCAACGCTAATAACCCCTTCAAAAGAAGCCGGATAATCTCGTTGGTTCATGCCATCGTTTCCAGATGATGCTACTACTGTAACGTTTTTATCAATCGCTGTTTTAATCGCCTCTTTTAGTAAAGGCGATGGATACGAAGAACCTAAACTCATGTTGATAACTTTTGCACCATGCTCTACAGCATATAAAATACCTTCTGCAATAACGTAATCGGATGCCCCCATTCCCCCATCAAATACGTCAATCGGAAGAATATTTGCGTTTGGATTAACACCATAACCACCTACACCATTATCTTTTTCGCCTGCAATAATTCCCGCTACGTGGGTAGCATGGAAGTGTGGAGACGCTTGATTCATTGGGTTTACTGCATTGTATGCTGGAAGCAGTGACCCCTTTAATTCAGGATGATTTGGGTCCACTCCCGAATCAATCACTGCTACTTTCACCTTATTTTTCCCTGCTAATTTTTGAGCCTTTGCAATTTCTAGCAATGAGAGATGATATTGTTTACTTGCTTTTGGGTCTACTGTTCCAAATTGCTCATAATTAACGCTTGGACTTGCTGAAATAACTTTTGAATTTTTTTGATAAGCTTTTAGTACGTTGTTCATATCACCTTTTTTCTTCACTTTAACAACCGCATATTTTAAGCTTGATATTTGCTTAATGACCATTGCACCTGCACGGGCATGGTCAGCGGCTGACAACGGGCGATCATATTTAATGACAAGGGTATCCGCACTTAAAGGAACTTGGCTTTTCTTTGTATTTAAACCAAGCTTCTCTGCCTGTTTTTTTAGAGCTGAAATGCTTACCTTCTTTGGTTCCAACAGCTTCTCTTTTTCTTTTGCAGTTGAAACACCTGGCATAAAGCTCGCTCCAATTAAACTTGTTGTGACACCTAATGCAACCCATTGTTTTACGAAACGCTTCATTTCATCTTCCCCCTATTACGACCAATAGTATAAGACTCCAAAACAACGAAGTTAGAAAAATATGTAAAACGGAATCTGTCCACTATATGACGTAAGAGGTTAACAAAAAGATTCATTTTTTGTAAAAATATTCTAAAAATCTTTTCGACAATATTTTCAAATCAAAAAAGACGTAGCCGCTCGCCACGTCTTCCTTCACTCTTAATGTTGTACAAGAGCACGATATAAAAATAAGCTATACTGTCCTCTTGTAACTGATTCTCCTGGTCTAAATGTACCGTCCGTGTATCCGACAGTAATATTAGAGGCGATTAAAGCTTGAATTGCACTTTCTCCAAAGCTTCCTGGTCGTACGTCGCTAAACGTATTTGTCGTTGTACCACTAAGCTTAAACGCTTTTTGTAAAATAACGGCCATTTCAGCACGTTTTAGGTTACTGTTTGGATCAAATAAGCTGTTTGCCTTTCCGTTCATGACGCCCGCTTTTGTAATCGCTGCGATGTATGGATAGAAACGATATGTTTTTGGAACGTCTGTATACTCCACGTCACCTACGTTTGTCACATCAAGATTCAATGCACGCACAAGTAAAAGTGCCGCATCAAGACGCGTTAAATTTTTAGATGGCTTAAACTCTCCATCATCGTATCCTGCGATAACATTTTCAGCCATTAATTGTTGAATGGCTGTTGCATACGGGTGAGAAGTTGGAATATCACGCATAACAGGCTCATCATCCGTTCCGTAGATGGCTTTTAGTTTATCAAAGTAAAGGTCACCGCTGCCTTGTTTAGAGGATTCTGGTTCCGTTACGTATAGCTGTTGCAACTGAACAGGTCCTGTAATACTTGTTGGTACGGAAGCTTTTACATACTTCCATCCCTTCCAATCTAGTCCGCCAGCTTCCGTAAAGTTCACCGTATAGCTTTGTCCACTCTGATCACTAAGCGATCCACGTAGCCAATGTTTATTGCCATCGCCATATACCCACATGCCAAGCTGCTGTGGTGACTGCTCTATTTTTAACGGAGCGGCTGGTACGAGATAAGAAGCGGCTGTCCCGTTTTGAGCGGCATCGAAATCATAGTGTAAATGAGCGGAGCTCTTTCCTTCCATATTTGGAGACGGTGATGTGCTAAGAGACAGCGTTGACGCCGCACGAGTGTTTTGTGTTGTCCACCCTGCTATAGATTCAAACGCGTCGAGCACAACTGGCTTGCTCGGTAGTGCAGGCGTTCCAATGGTAACCGGAATTTTTGTCACCGTATTTCCGTATGTTGCGGTAATTTCTCCGCTACCTTCTGTACCACTCGGTTGGAAAACACCGTCTTTTGAAACTGTTCCAAGATTGTTTGATACGTTCCATGTAATCGTCTGTGGATTAAAGATGATTTCTTTTCCACTTTCATCATACGCTTTTACGCTCAGCGTTTGATTTTTAGGCGTTGTCATCGTAATAGAAGCAGGCGAAACAGCTAGTTTGTCTACCTGATCAACAATGGTGATTGGCAAATTCTTTGT
Source organism: Priestia koreensis (assembly GCF_022646885.1). Lineage (GTDB taxonomy): Bacteria > Bacillota > Bacilli > Bacillales > Bacillaceae_H > Bacillus_AG > Bacillus_AG koreensis_A. Next base: position 4,267,761 of record NZ_CP061868.1, read on the forward strand.
CGCATTTCCGTATGCAACTGTGATATAGCCGGAACCCGCTTTTTGCGCCGTAAACATCTGGCCGCTACCTGTTCCCCATGCGTTTGATACAACGGAGAACTTCGTATTATCGATGCTTAACGGGCTATAGTACTGATCTAATACGTAATTAAGCTTCGCATTCACAGTTGCCCCTACTGCTACCTTTGCAGAAGCGCTCACATTTGCCGATAAAACGCTCGGCTGTCCAACAGGTGCAGACGAAATGACTTGAAGAGTCGTAGAAACAGCGCGCTCATGGCCATCTGATGGCTTGTTAACAAGCGCAGCATTTAAATCCCCGTTGTTACGAACAACCATTGCTGTTGAGCCACCGCCGTCAAAGTTAAGCGCCTTATACGCACCCATATTGACCAAATATTGCGCAAACTCTTTCATGGACATACCCTTACTATCGGTTTGTCTTGAATCAACCGTTACAAAGAAAACCTTTGTCATCGTTTTATCAATTGCGACCGCTGTACGTGCAGTACGCTGTGTGGCACGGTCACTCGTTAAATCCATGCTAACGTCCACTTTGCCGTTATTCACAAGCATAGGACCACTCGCAAGCATAAACTTAGAGTTTTTCCACTTATCATCGATTCCTAGAGAGATGGATACGTTGTCTCCGGGCTTTAAGTTTTTAAGCTGCGGCATGCTTGTACCGTTTGCTGATAAAACAAGTCCATCTGCTGGAATAGCAGCTGACTCTCCGTAAACAAGCTGTTTTTGCACAGTTGCTGTAATCGTGTCACCAAATGACAAGTTTTTATTTTTTGAAGCGCCTGTTAACACAACCTCCAATCCGAATTTATTGGAATTTGTCGCCGTTCCGTACTCAGGCGTATATAAAATGAGATCATCATAGTTTCGGATTTTATTAATACCTGTAATATCATATTTCGTTCCATTATGCGTATATGCCATCTGAAGGTTAAACGAATCAATTTGCGGTTTATTATCCTTCGTCATTCCAAACGCGACCGGAATATTCACATAATCCTGCTTACTGCTTGCGATAATACCTGAATTCACAATTTGATTATTATACGAAATCAAATACATCGGCAGGCGCGAACCAACCATATCAAAAAAGCCACCATTAACTGCTCCAACGACACGATGTCCATCACGACTATCCGCGATCGCTTGCTTGGACGTCGTCACTACTTTATTTAGCGGTGATGGCACACTCACATCAATTCCTGTGTACGTATCCTGCGTGTTGATTTCCAGTGCACGAACCGTTTGAGGATAGGAATTAATGGTACTTTGTTTCTGGGTATAAGTAACCCCTGGAGACACCTGCATGTTCGAAGGAACCGCTGCCTGAGCTTCTGGCGCTAATCCCACAAAACACGCTTGCAACGACACAACAGCACAACCTAACCAAACCCAACCTTGCCTTTTCAAACGCAAAAAAGACCCTCCCAATATGTTTCTATTATTATAGTAAATTACATCTAATATAAGTTTTACCATATAATTATAACTTTTGTCGAATGACGTAAGAACTATTTGAAGGGTCTGTCCCCCATAACGTTAATGTGTTAAAGTGAGCCGCGAATCCAGTAATAACACCATCAAACACAGCTCATACACAATGAAAACTTTGTCGAAAAACTTTTTAATCAAACGTTTGTTTAAGATAACTTTCTATATCTTTTTTACTTACTTCTACATAATATTGGTAGAATGCACGCGGTGGATGAGGGAGACAGGACAATAGTCGGTCTGTCGTAATTCGAGGGCAGTCGGTAGGGTAAATGTAAGAGGCATAGCTACTCCAAGGATATTCGTATGGACGAGCAACCATTTTTGCTTTGACAGGATTAAGGTGAATGTAACGGCTAACGGTTAGAAAATAGTTTCGGTCCGTAATAATTTCACTTTTGTAGCGCCCTTGAAACAGATGGCCTTCGTAGCGGTACTTCTTATTAAAGTAAACGGCATACTGCGATTCAAGCATCTTCATCATATATTGAGGATGATGGTCGGTTTGCACAAGTAAATGGACATGATTGGTCATGAGACAATATGCATGTAGCTCAAAGGGCCACTTGCGCTTTGTTTCGTCAACTAAGTATAGAAAGTATTCATAGTCCTCCTCCCGATAAAAGATCGCTTCGCGTCGATTTCCTCGACAAGTCACATGATAAATAGAACCCGGATACCAAATTCGCGGTTTTCTTGCGATTGTCTTCACCTCCTTTATCGTTATGTTTCTTCATTTGCACTCATTTCCCTTTTACAAATAACAAAAAGAACCTAGTCACATGACTAAGCTCTCCTGCATTACTGTCCTAAAATATTCCCAATTACTTTCTTATGCTCCGCACTTCCAACGATGTCGTTTACTTTGGATTCATCCACAAAGGTGAAGGTCGGAAGTTTTTTCATCTTATGCGTTAAGACGCGCGTTACGGCTTCGTTCAGGCGGCTTTCTGGGATTTCGCCCGATTTTACACCTTCTACGATTCCGTTGTATACGTCTAGCTGATGGTCATATTCATGACAAACGAGTAATAAATCAGCACCAGCTGCTAGCGCTTCTTTTCCCATATCTTTGTACGTGTAGTATTTGTTGACGGCGCCCATTTCCAAATCGTCCGTAACAACAATTCCTTTATAACCGAGCTTATCACGCAATAATGTTTGCATAATGACCGGTGACAAACTCGCTGGTTTTTTAGCATCATACGCCGGATATTTAACATGTGTCACAAGGACAAAGAAATCATCAGGATCTACCTCATTAATCATCTGCTTAAACGGATAAATGTCCGAATCCTCTAGCTCCTCCTGATTGGCCCCTACTGCTGACGTATCCTTATGGGGATCGACATTCGTGCGGCCGTTCCCTGGAAAGTGCTTAACGACACCGGTAATGTTTGTATCATTTAGTCCTTTTACAACCTGCTTACCATACTCATAGGTTTTTTTCGCATCGCTTCCAAAGGAGCGTTTGTCCCTATCAGATATGTCGAGTACAGGGGCAAAGTTGGTGTTGAAGCCCATTGCTTGAAGCTCTGTAGCATTAAGCTTCGCAACATCATACACTTGCTTAGCCGTTGCTACATCGCCAAGCGCTTGCTGAGAAGGAATAGGTGATACCTTCTCCTGCATACGAAGAATATCGCCTCCCTCTTGGTCCACGCCAATCATAAACGGCAGTTGATAGGGCTGTTTTTGAGCAAGTCGCTGTAGATCGTTATTTAGATTAGCCACTTGCTTTGGTGACTTCATGTTGCGACTAAATAAAATAATGTTGCCAATATGCTTGTTTTCGATCATGTCTGTGACGGACGAGCTCGGTTCTGTTCCGTAGAACCCAACCATCATAATTTGGCCGACTTTTTCTTCAAGTGACATCGAGCTAACTAGCTTTTTGACCTTGTCATCGACCGTCGGTAATTGATTTACTTCTTGTCGAACCACCTGTTTCTTTTTTGTTTCTTCTTTTGTAAGCTTTGAAGAGCCTGGCTTTTCCCGTTTTTTCGTTTCAGCATTTTGTGTCGCCACGTTTTGTTCAGGCTTTTGAACCGTTTTCCACAGCCACGTCCCTGCCCCTAACGCTAAAACGATCGTAATAATTGCAGATAAAAGTACTAGTTGTTTTTTATTCATTATTCTTTATGCGCACCTTGCTTTTTAATATCGTAGTCATTAAGCTTCCAGTCATATCCTTCTTTCACCAAATACCATGTACCACTCCATGTCTGGACAAGCGTTGAACCGTCTGTTTGAGCATCATAAGAGGTCATAGAGAACGTTACGGATGCATGGCTATTATCAATTTGATTTACGTTAATGACTGTCGCATCATCTTTAATTGTATTTTTTAGGCCAGCTGCCCACGACTCATATTTCACTTTACCTTGACGATCTGATGAAAACAACTCATACGCAGCTGAATAGTTTCCATCACTAATATAACTGTAGTGTTGCTCCACAGATTGCTGAATCCCTGTATATCCATCTCCATTATCTTCGATCGTATCCCCTGGATAGTCTCCATCTGTCATAGTTGTTAACGATGGATCATCTTCTTCAATAGATTCAATGTACAGATACGGATCCTCGTCATCTTCAACTGTAAACACTTCACTTTTATCTGTTTTCTTCCCATTTAGCAAAACAGCCTGAAGCTCCATTGATCCATCAGTTGGTACCGGCCCTAATTTATCAACACTTTTCATCTTCTTCCCTGTGCTTTTTCCGTTAATGTAAAGTACCGCATCGTCTTCATTGGAGCTGACCATAATACGTGTCCCCGTAACGTCCAAATTAGCAACTAAGTTATCTTCTTCCACATCATCCATGCTAAGATCCTGTGTATCTGTCACATCTGTATATTCGCCCTTGTATACACCTTTTACAACATGATCACTCGGTAAATATGGACCAAATGTTTGCTCCTTGTCCTTTTTGAGCGTTTTTACTTTTTTCCCATCAATATAAAGCGCTGTTTGACTCTCATTTGATGTCGCCTTAATATATACCGACCTTGTATTAATGCCATATTGATTGAACAAAAGCCACTTCTTATCTAAAGAAGTTAAAGAGACTAAGTCTTTATCACCGGTACTTACATCTGCTCCATCGGCGTAGTTTTGTGCTTCTTCACGGAGATGTTTGGATGTCTCAGCCCAAATATCAGGGTTGTTTTTTAGATATTTAATAAAGCTTTTTGCCTCCTGATCGCTAATATTATGACTATCCTGAGAATTATTTAGTAGCGCCATCACTTGTTGAGCATCATTTTTATTTACAGCAGAAATAAATTTATCTGCAATCTTGTCAGGACTATTTTTCGCTTCTACATATTTGTATCCTCCAAAGCCTAGACCCAATAGTACAACACAAGAAGCAACAACTACTTTTGTTCCTGTTTTGATTGATTGTCTTGTTTTTACGACACTTGATTCACTATCATTACTCGTTGCTTTTTGCTCAATTGCTCCCCCACAATGTGTACAAAACGACTTGTTACCTTTTGATTCCTTGCCACAACTTTTACAATACGCCATTCCTTTTCTACACTCCCTATTAATTTAACAGTTTTGACTATGTAATAACCTTTTCAATTGATATGCGCTTGTTCTTCAACCCTTATATAGGTATATAGAATTAACAAATCCATATCAATAACTAAATATATTATTTAGAAATAAATACAATAAATGGTTAACAAACATTAATATAGTAATCTATATTTCCAAAACATACAATATTTCAAGGATTTTTTTCTTATATAACTTTCATTCAATTAGGGTTAAAAAGTTTATTTAATTGAATAAAAATGGAATTTTGTTATTTTCATATAAATTATAATATGGTAAATTTGTAATGTTTGACTATATTTTTACAGAGGTGACAGAAATGAATGATTTACAAAGCAAACTTGGTGGAGGTTTAAATAAAATTCAAGATAGCCTGCAACAAGGAAAGCAAAAGCTACAAACAGTGCAAGAAATTAGCCAGCAGAAAAAGATTATTCAAGAAGCTTCTTCAAAACGTGCTCTTTTATTAATACAAGCTGGAGAAGAGGTATACCGAAAAGTACGTAACGGTGATATTCAAAATGAAGAATTAAAAGAACGCTTTACATTATTAATTGAACTTGATCAACGAATTTATAACGCCCAGCAAATGATTTTAAATCTAAATCAAGAGAGTAGCGACTCAATGAGTTGTACAAGTTGCGGATCAGCTGTAACAGTAAACGATAAGTTTTGTGGTTCTTGTGGAACAAAAGTCGTTATTCCAAGTATTGAAGAACTCGATATGAAAACTTGCCATGCTTGTGATCAAGCCGTACCTGCCAATACACAGTTTTGCAGTTGCTGTGGAACTAAATTTTAACAAAAAGGAGAATTCAACAATCTATGTATTGTAAAATTTGTGGTGCTGCTAGCACTCAAGGAAGCAACTATTGTGGACACGATGGAGCTTCTCTTATAGAAATTATTCCTAAGCTACACGTAAAGAAAAACCACGCTACTTTTTGTCCTAGCTGTGGGAAAAAAACTAGTGATCAACACAACTACTGTGGTTCATGTGGAGCATCTTCGTTAGCATATGATGCCACTACTGAATCTGTCCGTGACACAACAAACATAAGCGACAGCAAAACATTTGAACAATCTTTTGTTCGCCCACGCTTTCAAGTCTCATATTTAAAACAAGCGCTTATTCCCGCACTTATCGCTTTCGCTATTATGCTCGTGCTTAATATTTTTGCTTATCAATATACAAACAGTGTATTTAACAGTTTATTTTCGGACAAATTGTCTACTGGAGGCTTCCCCTTAGAATATGCACTACATTCTTTAGAAGACGAATTTGATAGCGATATACCTGAACCTGATGCTTTCTTTGGTTTTAGTGATATGGTAATGAATTCACACCTCATTACACCTACATACAACCTATCAGCAGACATACAGGATTCGAATGAAAATAATACATTCGAAGGAAGTTTACATTTCTCTTTCACATTTGTTATTTACTTACTCATTCCTATGCTAGCATTATTTATCGGTGGAATGTTTGCAGGTAGAAAACGAGTAAACGTCTCAATGGTGGAACGACTTTATTCAGCACTGTGCACAGGTGCTATATATGGGATTATTTTAGCCTTCTTCTCCCTGTTCAGCGGGTTTGGCTACGATGTAAATGTTGCCAAAGATGCTTCCCGCTTTAAGTTAGACATTGATGCCTCCTATTCTTTTATTAAAAGTCTATTCATTGGTCTCACTGTAGGAACAACGGTCACTTTTATAGGCATGCTCTTCTCGATAAACTACCGACAGTTCACAAAGCATTTAACTCGTACGATACCGTTTGGAGAAGTTATTCATCAGGCTTTTTCTACTCTTGTTAGAGGATTGCTCGTAATAAGTGTTATTATGATCCTTGCCTTAATGAGTTCCAAAGATAAAATTTCGGCTGTCATGGATTTTTTACCTCTTGATGAATTGAGCGATAAAGTTGGATTATTTATTATAACGGTAGGCGCTCAGGCAGGAAGCATACTGTGGAATCTAGCTCACCTTGCTCCTTTACATCTAGACAACTTGGGATCATCAGACGATTTACTGACTTTTTCAATTTTGGGTGGATTAAAAGGAAATGGTCTAGAAGAATTTTTTGGAGGCATGGTGGATATACCACTCTATCTATACCTCGTTTTCTTATTACCAATTGCGTTGTTTGCATGGTCTGGTTATCAAATGAAGAAATCTAACCAAGCTTCTTTAAAGCACATTGCAATCTATAGCCTTATATATGCTATTTTAATAGGATTTGTTTCTTACCTGACGCAAATGAACATTAAGGTAGACGGAACAAATCAAGAAACACCTTTGCAAGCCTTTATTGGCTTCAGCATCTTCGGCACCTTTATCAGAGCTTTTATCTTCTCCTACATTTTTGCTTATGTAGGTGGCTATATCGCAAAAAGAAAAGGATATTAATGATTAAAAAAGCTGTTATTCACAATGAATAACAGCTTTTTCTTTAATTAGCGACATGAGGCTGATAGGTTTGCTCGTACCACTGTTCAAATTCGTGAACAGGAAGTGGTCGGCTGTAGTAGTAGCCTTGGACAGCATCGCATTTTTCTTGTTTTAAGATGTCGACTTGTTCTGGAAGCTCGACGCCCTCAGCGATTACTGAGAGATCTAAGCTTTTAGCTAGCGTAATGATCGCGCGGACGATCGCTTGCTCTTTGAGACTGGTGCTTAATCCGATGATAAAGGAGCGGTCGATTTTGAGCGTGTTGATTGGTAGCTTTTTTAAGTAACTAAACGATGAATAGCCTGAGCCAAAGTCATCGATCGAAATATGAACGCCAATATCTTTGAGCGTCTGAAGCTTTTCAATTACATCATCTACATTTTGAATCGCCACGCTCTCCGTGATTTCAAGCTCTACGCTGTTTGGACAAATATTACTTTCACGCAGCGTTTCAAGAACAGCCTCAACAAACGATTCCCTCGCAAAGTCAATGCTAGAAATGTTGACGCCTACCTTCATTGTATGATAGCCCTTATCGTGCCAACGTTTGTTTTGCACACACGCCTCATGAAGCGTCCATTTGCTTAGCGGAACAATTAACCCCGTTTCTTCGGCGACAGAGATAAATTCACCCGGTGAGACAAGACCTAGCGTTGGATGGTGCCAGCGAATGAGCGCTTCAACCCCTGTTAATCCACCTGTTTCAAGGTCGATTTTTGGCTGATAGTACAGCTCAAATTCGTTATTTTGAATCGCCGTACGAAGCCCTGATTCGATAACCATTCGTCTCGTTGTATACGCCTGCATGCTTTCTTGGTAATATTCAATGGCATTTCGACCATTTTTCTTCGCTTCATCAACAGCGAGATCAGCCTGACGAATTAACGTATTTAACGAAGAGCTGCTCTCTGATAAAAAGCTTCCACCAATACTCGTATTTAAATAAATATCAGATCCTTCGATCTTAAACGGTACGGATACGGTCGATAAAATACGTCCCGCCATGTTCCGGATGTCCTCTTCTTTGTTGCGACGAACGAGCATGAGAAATTCATCGCCACCAAAGCGTGTTAACAGATCCTGTGTATTCATAATTGCTTGAAAACGGCGAGATAATTCCTTTAAAATGCGGTCTCCTATTTGATGACCATGCTTCTCGTTTGTATATTTAAAGCGATCCAAATCGATACATAAAATCGCACAGGACTGGTTGTCATTTTTAGCTTTATGAATGGCGGCCTTCGCTAGCGTTTCAAACAATCCCTTATTCGGAAGTCCTGTTAAGCTATCGTAAAAAGTGAGCTGCTGAAGGGCCTGTTTTGCCTTTCGTTGCTCCGTCACGTCACGAATGACTGTCTGAATATACTTTTCACCATTTAATTGGATGACCGTCGATTTGGCTGTGACCCACTTTTCTTCTTGATTTAAAGTCATCACTTGGACTTCTTGTCCTGTAAACTCGCGCTGAAAGGTCCCTTTTAATAAATCTTCCACATCTTTCGCCATGGCATCCCAATCATCTTTGCGAAGAAAATGAGAAATAGAGAGCGTTTTTAATTGCTCAAAACTAGAGGCACCGATGATATTAAGCGCTTCTTGATTGGCTGATGTAATTTGACTATACCGATGGATGACAATCGCGAGAGGAGATTCGTAAAACAGGCTTTCATAACGATCATTTGTTTCTTTAAGCATTTGCGCGAATTTTTGATCTTCCGTAATGTCACGAATGTATAAAATGTACTCTAAATCCCGGTCCGCCACTACCTTTGTGACAGTCAGCTCAATGATTTTTGTTTCACCTGTTGATGACGTAATCTCTAACTGATGGCGTCGCTTCACCATCGATAGCAGATTTTCAACCATCGGAAAAATACTCGCCACATTTTTTCCGATATTTTCTTCTTTCACAACTCCTAACAGAGTTACGGCCTCTTCGTTAATATTTAAAACTTCTCCCTGCTCATTCGTTACCACAATTGCATCCAACGCTGATTCAAAAATGGCGTTTTTCATCAGCTGCTGTTGATTCGCTCGGCGATCAAAATAACTGAGGAAGGATAGCGTTCCGAACATTAATAAAGCTACTCCCGTAATGATACAAGCGAACACAACCGAGTTGATTTGATACGAGAAAGCAGATTTATCACCGTTCATCGGCATATAAAACGTCGCGGCCTTCATGCCTGTATAATGCATCCCTGTAATCGCTAGTGCCATCATGAGCGAAAATCCAATCTTCCCCTGGATATTTTTTTGATTGTTAAACCGTGAATAAAAGGCCAACCAAAGCGCCACGACAGACGCAACGAGCGCAATGACAACGGAAAGGATTACAAATGTTGCGTCATAATGAATCTTCATCGGCTCCATTGCCGCCATCCCCGTATAATGCATGCCGCTAATACCCGTTCCCATTAATAGACTGGCTGCTAATAAATGCTTATAGGATCGATTAGTAAAGTGCACAAAAAATAAACCGCCGTAGCAGCCCGCAATTGACCAGACCACAGATAAAGCAACGAGAAATAAATTATAGTAAGATGCGGCCATTTCAAGTTCAAACGCCAGCATTCCGACAAAATGCATGGACCATATTCCAATTCCTAATGCAAACGAGCCATTAAAAATCCAGAAGTTTTTGAGTTTTTCCTCTGAGGCCTTTACACGATTGGCCAATTCAAACGATGTGTACGAAGCCACTAATGCGATAAAGAAGGAAAGTCCCACTAACCAATTATTGTAATAACTATGCAAATGAGCAACATGATTCATAATATCTGCGAACTCTCCCTTTGACATAATTGTTCTCTATGTGTTTTATCGGTTTGAAGTAAGCAGGTTTGAAGATGTAAACCTTACCTTTTCGCTACGTTCGCAAAAAGAGTTTTGTTTATTTTCACTTGTCATTTCTAGAAAAACAGATGTATGTTACCAAAGTAATAATGATTAAAAATACGATGCAGGCATGATGTGGAACTAAAAAAGCAGAAGCGCTGTGATAAGCGCTTCTGCCTTTTCAACGATATAAGTTATGTTGCTTAATGTACTCATAGCAAGCTTCAGGAAGCAAATACCTCGGCTCCCCGCCTTTTCCGAATTCGTCTCGAATGTACGAAGAGCTGATTTCCATCGCAAGTCCTTTATCTACTAGATGAAAATGCATCCCGTCATCTGCATTTCGAAGCAGCGGTGAACTTGAGATTGTCTTCAGCATATCAACTCCGTCTCTCGCCATAACAATAAACCGATTCTCGGTGACAAGCGGTTCTTCGTATCCCCATTTTCCACTCGCAATATCAACTAAAAGATCTGCCCCCATAATGAAAAACACTTCGTCATTTGGGTACATGCTCTTAAAATAATTCATCGTGTAATACGTGTACACATTCCATGCTTCCTGTTTCATTTCATAATCGTCTGCTACAAACTTATCGTTTCCTTGAATCGCAAGCTGCAGCATCTCCCAGCGGTGATGATCTTCCGTCTTCATTCGCTTATCTTTTCGACGATTTGAGCATGGCAAGAAAATAATTCGATCGAGTTTACAGCGGTGCGCAATGGTGCTTGCTGTCCAAAGATGAACATTCGTCACAGGGTCAAAGCTACTACCGTAAATCCCGATTCTAGCCATGGCGCTCCACTCCTGCCTTTTGCTTTACTTCTTCAATTCGCTTCATTTTATTTTCCCAGCATGCAAGGCTAAGATCGACCGGGTATGATTCCGGATTCAACGCACGTTTGTATTCATCCCACAGCACAACTAGGTTTTCCTTTTTAAACGCTTGAATCGCTGTTAGTTCAGGTAATTCATAGATCAGTTCACCGTTCTGAAAAATATCGTGGTGAAGCTCGCGCGCTTCAAACTCAGACACGAACTTACTAATGTACGTATGAACGGGATGGAACATTTTGATTTTCTCTTCTTCCTCTGGCTTTTCCCAATCCAGCGCAATGTAGTCGCCTTCTGACTTTCCGTTAATCGTGTTAATGATCCGATATACTCGCTTCAGACCTGGCGTTGAAACCTTTTCAGGATTAGCGCTAATTTTAATTGTATCGACCATCTCGCCCTTTTCATCTTCAATGGAAACGAGCTTATATACCGCGCCTAGTGCTGGTTGGTCATATGCGGTAATCAGCTTTGTACCAATGCCCCATACGTCAATTTGAGCACCTTGAGATTTTAGATGCGAGATCGTGTGTTCATCAAGGTCGTTTGATGCGATAATTTTCGTTTTTGTAAATCCTGCATCATCAAGCATTTTGCGCGCTTTTTTAGACAAATACGCCAAGTCACCGCTATCAAGACGAATGCCGACAAAGTTAATTTTATCGCCTAGTTCCTTTGCGACCTTAATGGCTGTTGGAATACCCGAACGAATTGTATCGTACGTATCAACTAGGAACACGCAGTCTTTGTGACGACGTGCATATTTATGAAAAGCGATATACTCATCGCGATAGGCCTGCACAAGCGAATGAGCATGCGTACCTGCTACTGGAATCCCAAATTTTTTCCCTGCACGCACGTTTGACGTTGCTTCAAATCCGCCGATAAACGCTGCGCGCGTTCCCCAAATGGATGCATCAAGTTCATGCGCGCGTCTTGTACCAAACTCCATCGCAACTTGATCACCGACTACCTGCTTAATTCGAGAAGCCTTTGTCGCAATTAATGTTTGGTAGTTAATGATATTTAAAATAGCTGTTTCCACAAGCTGTGCTTGAATAAGCGGTGCTTCGACGCGTAGGATCGGCTCATTTCCAAAAACAAGCTCGCCTTCTTTCATCGCACGAACGTTTCCTGTAAAACGAAGATCTTTTAAATAAGAAAGAAAATCATCTCCGTACCCAAGCTCATTTCGAAGATAGTCTAAGTCGCTCTGTGTAAAGCGAAAATCCTGAAGGTATTCCACGACGTGCTCTAGTCCTGCGAATACAGCATAGCCGTTTCCGAATGGCAGTTTGCGGAAGAATACTTCAAACACCGCGTTTCGCTCGTGTGTTCCGTCCTCCCAGTAGGTTTCTGCCATGTTAATTTGATATAAGTCCGTATGAAGTGACAAGCTATCGTCTTGATAAAAGGTTGTCATTACGATCCCCCATTTCATGAAGTAACTATTTTGTTAGACAATTTTAGCTCCTAAGCAATTTTTAAAGTGACCAAGCGCCCAAACATGGCCGTCTGGATTAAAGCTCGCGACCGCTTTTTCGTGAATGACAAGCGGATAATGTTCATTATATAAATCAACGCACGTATGAAGGCAGCAAATATCGGTTGTAACGCCCGTAATATGAACTTCCTCAATGCCTCGCGCACGAAGCTGAAGCAGCAGATCCGTTCCAGCGAGAGCGCTGTATCTCGTTTTATCCATCCAATATACGTTTTCGCGTTCCTTATATTGTTCGTACACGTTATGAAGCGTTCCATATAGTTTTCTACCATCTGTGCCCATAATATTATGCGGCGGATATAATTTTGTTTCAGGGTGATAGAGATCACCCTCGTTATGCGCATCAATCGCAAATACGACAAAATCACCGTTTTCAATCGCTTCTTTTGTTACTCGTACAATTTCACTCTCAATGTCCTGCGCGGGTTTTCCACACGTTAATGCCCCATTGTCTGCCACAAAATCGTTCGTATAATCAATGCTTAATAACGCTCTTCTCACCTTAACTCCCCCTTGTGTTAACTCGTTAATATTTCACCGAATAAATCGGTTTAATAATATCCTCCATCTCAACAAAACGGAAAAGCTGTGTCGGTTGCTTAGACGTTCGTGTTGTCGTTTGTCCGTCTAGCTTTTCAATAAACGGCAGGCTTTTAATTTTTCGTGAAAACGCTGGATCACTCGTAATCACCGGATCATTCGTCACCGTACGTAAAACGGCCTGAAGCTCTGAATACGTAAAGGTCGGTGGCAAAAAGTTTTTGGCAGCCGTTGTTTGTAACAGATCAGCCGTAATCGCCTGGACAGCATGTTTGATAATCTCCTCATGATCAAACGCAAGTGCTAAATGGTTGATCTCTTCTAATGTAAAAAGCTCAACCTCGGATGCATCGTCATTGGCCTGACGGTGCATCAAATGACGTTCTGGCACGATGGCATAATGGGCATTTGTAATAATCCAGCCGCGTGGATCGCGACCAGGACGGTCATACACACCGAAATGCTTCACATGCACTCCCTGTACGCCTGTTTCTTCTTCAAGCTCTCGCTTTGCTGCTTGAAGAGCCGTTTCATTCGCCTGAACAAATCCTCCAGGCAATGCCCACTTATCTCCCTCGATGTTCGGATGACCTTCTGCGTTTGTCGCCGCTCGCTTAATCAACATCAGCTTTAGTTCCATCACCGGTTTTTTATAAGGTTCTGCTTCTTTTGTCATAATCGTAAATATCGCAATATCCGACGTATAGCCGTCTGGCGTGCGGTACTTCTTCACATCATATTTCTTTAATGCATCTTCATTTGTCATGATTTAACCCCTCTAACTTTTAACAATTTGTTAATTGTTAATTCTATTATATACAATTACAGAGAAAATGCAACATTTATTAAACAAATGGGCTCAGTTCAAAAATTACTTTGCTAAGCGGCTAGCTTCTCAAGCACATTTAAGTTTATTTTAAGGTTATCTTTATTTTCCTTAAAGTTCCTTTTTTTATCCTAGTAACATACCTAGAAAAGTTGTAGAGGAGAATGTATGTGAATACAACGTCACCCTTAAAGGTGCAAAACCTAACGAAACGAATTAAAAACGCTACGCTCGTTGACCATCTATCATTTGAGCTAGATCCAGGAAAAATCTATGGATTCCTAGGACCAAACGGTGCTGGTAAAACGACAACGATCCGAATGATTACAGGACTGATTTCCATTACAGAAGGTGAAGTATTCATCAATGGATATGATATTAAAAAATCACCTCAAAAAGCGCTCTCTCACCTTGGAGTTATTGTTGAGAACCCTTCTGCTTACGGATATTTAAGCGGCTATGAAAACCTTCAGCAATCCGCTCGCCTAAGCCTCAAGTCTATTTCTTCTACTCGTATGAAAGAAATTATTAAGCTTGTTGACCTAGAACATGCGATTCATAACAAAGTAAAGACTTACTCTCTTGGGATGAGACAGCGCCTTGGTATTGCGCAAGCTCTTTTACATGAGCCTTCTATTTTAATTCTTGATGAACCAACAAACGGACTTGATCCTGCAGGGATTCGCCAGCTTCGTGATAATCTAAAACAAGTCGCACGAGATGAAAATACGACGATCCTTGTTTCAAGTCACTTGCTTCAAGAAATTGAAATGATCTGTGAAGAAGCGATCGTTTTAGATAAAGGAAAGCTTGTCGACGTTATTAAAATTAAGGATGATTCAACAGAACCAAGCAAAATGGTGAGCTTGCTAATTGAAGTAAGCAATGTTGGAAAAGCGCTAGACGTTCTATCATCCTTCCAAGTGGTACAAAGCACTGAAAACGCGATTGAGCTCCTCGTAGAGCAAGAACAAGTACCAAATGTCGTGTATAAGCTAGCAGAAAACCGCGTTGATATGTATGAAATGAAGCGCAAAGCTGTGAGCTTAGAGGACCACTTCTTAACATTAACTGCGAAAGGATCAAACTAATGTTTAAAAATTTACTCATCAACGAATGGATTAAAATTAGCAAACGCAAAAGCAATCGCGTGTTTGCTATTATCATGGCCGCATTTATTCTTTTAATTGGTCTTTTAAGTGTGTTGTTTCGACACAACACGTTCTTTAAAGAAATGCCGTATACCTCTTTAACAGTCGGAATCGTGCTTTCTGTTGTTCAGTTTTATGCGATTGTCATTGGCGCAGCTGTCATGTCCAATGAATTCAAAGATTCTACTATGAAACATTTGCTTGTAAAGCCCGTTTCTAGAGCCAGCGTACTATTTTCAAAGCTCTGCATGGTGATCTTCGTTATTATCGGTCTTAGCGTTATTCTTTCCCTGTTATCTTATCTTGTAGGTATGATTACCCCAGGTGGAAACGATTTAACCTTTGTCGAAGTAAGTAAAATGGTTGGTTATGGCCTCCCATCTGTTATTTTCTTCGTCACAGTCGCGATCTTCATTTCAGTTCTATTAAAAGCACCAAGCTTAGCAATCGTTATTCCGATTGTTGGTAGCTTCATTGGCACAACCATTACGTTCATGCTTGCAAAATATGATTTTTATAAATACATCATTTTTGCTCACCTAGATCCTAGCATGTATGATTCGGATAAAAATATCGGCGGTGGTCAGGCGCCTGATGGCTTCACTCCAGGTCTTACTATTGTTTTATATGTTGTCTACTGTGCAGCTTTCATCGCACTTAGCGTATGGGTATTCCGTAAAAAAGAGATTAATTAATGAAACAAGCTGATAGAGCCAAACCTCTATCAGCTTTTGTTATAATTAAGGAAGAAACAGTAAACTTAGTTACAGTGAGGAAGATTCGATGTCACCAACTATACTTGTCGTAGATGATGAGAAGGAAATTGTTGAATTAATTGAGCTTTATTTAACTCAATCAGACTTTCAAATTATGAAAGCCTATAACGGAAAAGAAGCGTTAACCATTATTCAAAATCAACATATTGATTTGTTGATTGCCGATATTATGATGCCAGAGCTGAATGGCTATCAGCTAATTCAAAAAGTTCGTGAGCACCATCATATTCCGATTTTAATTATCTCGGCAAAAAACGAAAGCTACGATAAAATTTTAGGCCTAAACATCGGTGCCGATGACTACATTACAAAGCCGTTTGACCCTCTAGAGCTTGTTGCACGCGTGCAGTCTCAGCTCCGTCGTTCGACTGAACTCAATCATTTCAAGGCGTTAGATACCGACCTTAAAATCGGACCGCTTACGCTAAATACCGTAAGCTGTACGCTTTTTGTGAATGAGGAAGAGGTTATGCTTACTTCGACAGAATATCGCCTGTTAAAGCTCTTTATGGAGCATCCTAATCAAGTATTTACGAAACGTCATTTATTTGAGCGTATTTGGCGGGAAGATTACATGGGCGATGACAACACGATCATGGTTCATATTAGCAAGCTACGAGACAAAATCGAACAGGATAGCCGAAATCCTTATTATTTAAAAACAATCCGAGGACTTGGCTATACGTTCAAGGTGAATCATGAAGTTTAGGCGCAATCTTTCCACCTTTTTTGTGATCAACTATCTCGTACTGAGCGTCATTTCCATTATTACAATCATTATTTTCTTTACCGTCATGATTCTCGACAGCAAGGATTATCTTGATGATCAATGGTCATCAGACATTGCGCAAAAGATTATACGTCCTGACTACAAACATATTGAAGCCGATTCTGTCGTACAGCGCGGAGGATGGGTAGAAATTGTCCATAACAACCGGATTGTCTACGTAATTGGAGATAAACAAGATCACATTAAGACCTATGACATGATGTATTTTGAACCCTACCTTCCTGGCACCTCTTCTCCTGATCCAGACTATGAGATCGGCATGAAGGCCTTCAAGGGAACGGATGGAAAAGAGTATATCGGTATCGTCAAAGTGCCGAACTTTATGGCGGGTGAAATTGCAGACAAAATGAAAAATAGTGCGATTAAAGGCGCCGTGATTTCCCTCTTATTTTTCTTTATTTGTAATACGCTTTATATCTTCTATTCGAAGCGTAAAGTTGCCAAGCCGCTCATTTTAATTCAGCACGGAATTGATCAGATGACCAAGCACGACTATTCGGTACGCCTGAACTTTAAAGCATACAAGGAAGCGATGCAAATTCAAAAAGCCTTTAACTTTCTCGTGGAAAAACTAGAATCCATTGAAGAAGAGAAAAAGCTTATGGAAGAGCAGAAATATCGCTTGCTGCGGGACATCTCTCATGATATTAAGACACCGATGACGTCGATTTTGGGTTTTAGTAAGGCGCTGGTGGAGAAGGATTTAGACGAAGAAAAAAAGCGAACGTACCTTGAGTATATCCACAATAAATCAACACGTCTTAACGGGCTAGTCGATGAGCTGTTTTATCTCACGAAGCTTAATACGATTGATGTTCCCCTGCGATTGCAGATTCAGGATATGGGCGTATTTTTAGAAAATCTTATTATTTCCTACTACGGAGAAATAGATGAAAAGCAGTTTGAGCTCGATATCATTCTCCCCGAATCACCTGTGTATGCGGAATTTGATACGAAGGAAATGTCGAGAGCTGTTGGGAACCTAATTTCTAATGCACTAAAGTACAACCCACCAGGAACGGAGCTACGCATTTCCCTCCATAAAATTGGGACGGATCTTCGTCTTGTGATTCAAGACAATGGAATTGGAATTGAAGAGAAGTTTTTATCAAGCATTTTCCATGAGTTTGCGAGAGGAGATCAAACGAGAGGTAGTGACGGAGGAAGCGGACTTGGCCTTGCGATTACAAAGCGAATTGTTGATATTCATAAGGGCCATATTTCGATTTATAGTACGTTAAATAAAGGAACGACCTTTTCCATTATCCTCCCCCTCTATAACGACAACAAAGGAAGTAAGCAATAACGCTTACTTCCTTTGTTGTCCAATGCCCCATGCATCAATTTCATAGCCTTTTGCTGCATTCACGACCGCATTCACCGCAATTTTAGAATCTCCGCTCACATGACCGTCCACGAAAATATCGCTATCTCCCTCATCTGAAACCGTTACGTCCGTTACTTTGATCTTTACGTTTTCCTTCTTTTTAAAGAATGCTTCAACCTTATGTACAGCCTCTTTCTTCATCTCATCATGCGAAATCGATTGAGCTGTAGATGGAACTCCTTCATGATCATCATAATAAAACGAATAAATTTCAAAGAGACCCATTCCCATAACCGCAACGAATAAAATTAATAATGGCTTTTTCACGTAAACAGCCTTCTTTCATAAGAGTTTTGCACACCCTTCGTGCACCCTTATCCATTATTTACGCTTCTGCTCCCGGTCATACCTATAAACGAAAATTGCTAACACAATGACAATTACAATCGTAATGCTATTTAAAACAATATGAACGGTGTAGCTATCAATAAAAAGATTAATTCCAATCGACAACAAAACCGTGACCATAATAAGTAGATAGGCTTTTTCTCCGAATTTCTGCACTATTTCTTCTCCCTTTCGTTCTATTTGCTATTAAAGCAACTACAAATTGATATACACATAGAAAAACCCCCTTTGAAACTGTCAAAAGAGGTTTTTTCTAGTTTATCATATTTTAAACAAACGTTTGATTAAATCCAGCCTTTCTTTGTCGCAATGCTAACGGCGTCCATACGGTTTTTAGCATCGAGTTTTTGAATAATGTCTGATATGTAGTTTCGAAGAGTGCCGTAGGATAGGTATAGCTCTTTTGTCATTTCCTTCGTTGTTTTTCCTTGTGAGGCAAGGCGTAAAATATCACGTTCACGATCTGTCAGGGGGTTTTCATCGCGAAGCACATCGAGCATTAAATCGGGACTAAAAAGCTTTCCACCGTTGATAATTTTCCGAATGGCTCCCGCTAAATCTTCGATGGAACCGTCCTTTAATAAATAACCGTCCACTCCAGCCTTCACCGCACGTTCGAAATAACCAGGACGGGCAAAAGTGGTAAGAATAATTACCTTGCACGAGGCTCCTCGATCTTTTAACTCTTCCACCACATCTAGCCCACTTTTAACCGGCATTTCAATGTCCATTAAGCAAATATCTGGTTGAAGAGTGAGGATATTTGTCACCGCTTCTTCTCCGTTCATTGCCTGACCGACAACCGTCATGTCCTCTTCAAATTCCAGTAAAGAACCTAGCGCGCTTAACAGCATCCGCTGGTCCTCTGCAATAAAAATACGAATCATCTTCTCTCACCTTCCTGCTGACTTCTCTCTACTAATGGGATCGTCACAGTTAATACGGTTTCTTTCTCAGCGCTCAGCATCATTTCACCACCAACAAAGGACAAACGCTCATTCATTCCTTTTAACCCGTTCCCAAACGAACTGCTTACTCCTTCGCCGTCATCTTTCACCTTCATTTGCAGCACAGATGGCATTTGCACGACCGTAATCCAACAGTTTGTTGCACGACTATGCTTGACGACGTTTGTGACCGCTTCTTTTAAGCACATGCTCATAATGTTTTGAAGAAGGGGTGAAGCCGTTATCTCTGTCCCTTCGTAATGATAGGAGATATTCGCTGCTGACAGCATTCGCTCCACTTCAACTAGCTCCTCTTCTACCTTTACCGCTCGCATCGTTGTTACAAGCTCTCGAACTTGGTTGAGTGCCGTTCGAGACGTTTCTTCAATCTCTTTTACTTCTAATTTCGCCTTATCCGTATCCACCGAAATTAAGCGCGATACAAGCTGACTTTTTAATGTAATGAGTGATAACGTGTGACCTAACGTATCATGAAGATCACGTGCAATCCGAACACGTTCCTCTTTCTTAATGAGCGCTTCAATTTGTTCTTTCGCCTGATCTAGTTCTTGTTCAAGCGCCATTCGTCGATTCATAGAGCGAATACCGAGCGGAAAGAAGAAGATAACCAGAAGAAACGGCAGCGTATAAAAGAACGGGAAGCTATTATGTTTTAAAACATAATACAGTAAAGGAACCGTTACGGTGAGAACCAAAAAGAAGAGACCGCGTTTAAAATTAGTTTTTTCGTCATACCAACCAACAAAATTAGCGGGGAAAAATCCTAGAAAAATACTGTTTGGATCATAAGCAACGCTTAAAATGAAGATGATGCCCATTTGAATACCAAGCCAGCTTGCAAAAGCTCTTCCCTTCGGCGCAAAATAAAGCTGGCGGTAGGTAACTAAAAATAGCGCAACTAGTATATAGCCGATAACCTGCTTCCACCCATGCTGAGTTGTGAGGGAGAGAATCGGAAGCAATAAATAAGCTAAAAAGATATAAGGGAAAAATCCGTACCTCTTTGGAAATAGTTCAAACCGTCTTCGCATTTATTTATCACACCACTTCTTGATTTCTACGAATATATTTAGATAGTAGCATGAATACGACAAAATATCCCATTAATATAAACAAACTTTTCCATTCAGGAGCATGACCTTGCACAATATTCCACGCTCCATTGCCATAATTGAACGATGGAAGCCAGTGGGCAACGCTTTGCATCACTTTTGGCATAATCTCAACAGGCATCCACATTCCCCCGCATACTGCAAGCACCATATAAATGACGTTACTGATCCCAGAAGCCGTTTCGACCCGCTTCATTGAGCCGATTAACGTACCAAGTCCTAAAAACGGAATGGATGCAAGAATAATCCAAAGACCGCTGAATACCCATTGCGTGAGTGATAATTCAATGTGATTGACAAGTCCTCCTACGATAAAAATAACCAATACTGAAAAACAGTGAATAACCGTTTGACCAACCATCTGTGCGATAAAGTAAACAGTATCGGAAAGCGGTGTTGTTCGGATATAAACAGACCAACCTGTCGTACGCTCCTGCACCATTCGAATTCCTAATGTCATAATCGCAGAACCCATTACGCTAAAAGAGGTCATAGACATAAGATAATGGGCATTCCATTCCCCTTGATTAGAAGGGTTCGTGTTGACGACATTTGTAAAGATATAATAGAAGATAAGTGGCATACATAAAGACCAAAACACGTAATACCGATTTCGTAAAATACGGATAATTTCCGATTTGCACTGCATAGCTAACATACTCATTTATCCAACCTCCTTCGTTGTAAGTTCACGAAATGCATCTTCTAGCTTTCCTCGTTCAATTTCAATCTGGCTCACGTGAAGATTTTTCTGAAATAACGTAAACAGAACTTCATCCGTATCAATCGTTTCGACAAAAACTCGGCCGCTACGAAACATCCACTGATTCGGGTACAAACCATCTAACACATCTGTAGGGCCCTCATAACAGAAGGAAACAAACTGCTTTGTTAAACGTGCTTTAATGGAAGAAGGTGCGCCGTCCGCTGCAATCCGTCCGTTATGAAAAAGCAAAATTCGCTCCGCAACATCATCAGCTTCTTGTAAGTAGTGAGTCGTAAACAAAATGGTTTTCCCTTGATGGGAGAGAAGCTTAATCGTATCCCAAAATCGCTTTCTAGACTCAATGTCCATTCCGACCGTCGGTTCATCAAAAATAAGCAAGCTTGGATTTCCGGCAAGCGCTAGTGCAAAGTTTAAACGACGCTTTTGACCACCTGACAGCTTCTCAGCCCGTGTTTTGAGATCTTTATCGGATAACCCCGTATACGCAATCAGCTCGTTCATTGATAGCGGGTTTTTATAATAGTGGCGAACCATTTCTAAAATCTCTTTTACCTTCAATCCAAGCGGAACGCTCACTTCCTGAAGCATGGTGCCAACCTGCTCTCGAACGCTTTTTTGCATTGGTTGCTGGCTAAACAAATGCAAGTTCCCACCTGTTGGCTTCATAAGCCCTAAAATCATGGAGATCATCGTTGTTTTACCAGCTCCGTTTGGTCCAAGCAAGGCCACTACCTCACCTCTTTGGATCGAAAATGACACGTCACTCACCGCTTCCTTCTCACCAAAACGCTTTGATATACCTTCTACCTTCACAACCTCTGTCATTCCGTCGCACCTCCGTCTTCTCTATACGTTAAGTGTACGCAAAAATCGTGCTACTGCTCAGTAAACTCTGTCATGAAGTAAGGATGACATTTGTCATTTCTTTACACAAAAAAGACATTCGCGGGGAATGTCTTTTTTATTTTTGTTTTTTTCGACCAAACAGGAAACGAAAAATGCGGTTGACGATCGAATATGTAAAGCTCGGAAGCACTAAAAGGAAATCAACGATTGGTTGGTCATATAGAATAGGATCTATGATAACTTGAGTTGAATCTCCCTCGTCTATCTTCCCTTGTTCCACAATAAATCCGGCAACGTATATAATTAACCAAAATAAGCTAGCTTTTTCTAAGAAACCAAGGAACGTTCCGTCTCCAAAAATGGTGATCAGCTCCCAAAAAGCCCCTATGCCGATAAAGAAATTGAACACGAACAAGATGACCAAAATAAACATTCGAAAAATAAATCCTAAACAACTTCCCTCGTACGCATCAGGGGTCTCGCTTTGTTCCACTTTCCTTTCATCTGACAACCTTCCTCACGTCCTCTCATTTGTTCCACCTCTTAGTATAAGAAACGATGGTTTTTTCCGAAATGGGTAGATGTATCCACTTTCTAGGAGATTTAAATCTGCTAGTCTTTTCCCTTAAAACGAAAAAAAGACGCCTAAATAGCGTCCTTTTTGTTAATCTTTTTTAATTTTCATTCCCGCATGAACGTCAGAAGATGGATTTGTTAAGTAACGATCGCCATGTTCTAGACCCGTCAATACTGTATACGTCTCTTTGTCTTTTGATTCAACGCTCACTTCTTGCTTTTGCACTTTGCCTTTTTTAGCGATGTACACGTAAGTTGTTTTGCCTTTTTTCATGACGCTGCTGCGTGGAATCGTAATCTCCATTTGAGAAGGTAAATCCACTTTTGCTGCTACATGATAGCCAGGGTAAAGCTTTTCTGAATCATCTAGCTGTGCTTTAAAAGCATAGACTACTTTTTTGCCTTGATGGGTTGGGTAATCACTAACAGATAAGATGTGACCTTTCCAAGAATGATCGGATACAACATCTGCTTTGATGCGAACCGCTTGGTTTACAGCCATTTCGCTTTTTTGCTTTTCTGTAATTGTCCCTTCCATTTGATACGCGCTGTTTGAATAAATCGTCATCACAGGCGCATCCTCTTTGTCTGACCCTGGAGCTGTGTATGTATACTGAGCGCGATCTGCGTCAATGTTTCCAACGACTCCGTCCATCGTGCTATACACGATTGAATCCTGTTTTTTCTTATTAAGCTGATCCTGATCAAGCTTAATTTTTTCTAGCTGTAGGTCCGCAAGCTGCTTGTTCGCCTCTTGCTGTGAAATCGTACGCTCAAGTCCTGGCTTTTTATCGCTGTCAGCCTCTAAGCTATTCACCTGCTCAGTAAGAGAATCAATGATTTTCTGTGCCTCATCACGATTTGCCTCCGCTACCTTTTGATCAACGGCCTTTTTTGCTAGCTGTAGATCAATATTTGACTGTTCATATTGAAACAATTGAGCGCCTTTTCGTACAACTTGTCCTTCGTCCACAAATACTTGTTGAATTCGACCCTTCGATGAATCCTGGTAAATCGTTTGGGCTTCGCTTGGCACGATTTCCCCTTTTACCGTATTCAGCTTATCTGGAGCCGGCTTCGCAATTGTTACCCACTTTAACTTATCATTCATTACATTTGCCGCAATCACTCCACCAATTGCTGCCACGACAAATAATGCAACTACTATCGTGACAATCACGTTCGTTTTCTTTGAACGTTTACCAGCAGAAGCTTGCTCTCGTTGTACTTCCACTCACTAGCACCTCATTAATTGATTTGTCTATTTTTGTATATTTTCGAAATAATACCAGTCTATTATAATACTTAAAAGACATAAAGAAAACTTTTACCTGAAAAACTCACCATTATCAGGTCTTTATTCACAGATAAAAGGACCTACATTAATATAATGATGGTTAAACATGTGACGGTTTATAAATATAAAAAGAAGCTTACTCACTCGTAGGCTTCTTTTTATACATCTCTACTTTTGCCAGGAGTTCAATGGAAAGGTATTGCTCTCCTCGTTCATTTACAACATAATACTCTTCCTCTTCTTCATCATAATAAACCGGATACAAATGATGATATTTTATATAGAGATTATTCATCCTCTCTTCGTCATTGCTATCTTTAAATAGATAATGCGTACACTCTGAACGGACGAGTACAGGTGTAAAATCTCGTTTAAGCTTTTCAGAATCTACTGGCACTGAATCAGTTAACATAGACAGTAAAAAGCGTTCCCAATCCTTATCATTGAGGTAAAAGAAGTCTAAATAGCTTGATTTAAATTCATACCCAGAGTCCTCCCGCTGAATAACCCTTCTGCGTCCATACTCATCATTCTGCGCTGAATACATATGCTGCAAGTTGGATACGAGCTGATGAAATCGCATATCAGGAAACTTCTCCCAAACGCGTTCTAATAAATACATGGTTCGTTTAATATCTGGTTTTGCCCTCATAAAAATCGCTCCTTTTATTTAAATAAACGTTTGTTTAATAAAAAATACAAAAAGAATCAGAATAGTTTCTGACTCCTTTCAACAGAAAAAATTATTGTCCTAAAATTTTCAATTTCTTTCCTTGTCATTACTTCTGTTTTATCTAATCCTTTATTTATAACATTATTACTATACAAGAAATGATTGACCATAAATGGTTGTTCTATAAACAGAATCGTTACTCTTGCTCTCTTCTTATTAAGCTTTCAAACAGTAAGATAGAGATTC
Organism: Priestia koreensis; assembly: GCF_022646885.1. Lineage (GTDB taxonomy): Bacteria > Bacillota > Bacilli > Bacillales > Bacillaceae_H > Bacillus_AG > Bacillus_AG koreensis_A. The sequence continues at coordinate 4,292,743 of NZ_CP061868.1, forward strand.
CAGACAATAAAAAATACCGTAGATATTATCGTCTACAGTATCTTTTATTTGGGTACATATCATTAGTTGCTAAGAATATAGCTCTTAATTCTTCCGTTTTTTTTCATATCCTCACCGACATTTTCCGCACGTTTCTTATTAATAAAATCTGCACTTACTTGATAATATTGACCTTTCTTAACTATTTTTATATTCTTACCTTGATAAGTCGTTTTGATTAAATAAGCCAAATGGTTGGCCATCTTTAAATCTTTTAACCCTCTGAGTTGCAAGTTCCCAAGGGGGAATATAACCATTGATGTTTGGGAACTTGTAACAGGTGTTCCTAATTTGACTCCTGCTACAGCTATAGGAGTCACTTCGACGACAATATATGCACCTTGATCCTTCTCTGAAAGCTTATATATAGTTCCTTTTTGTTCTTTGATTAACTGCTTAGCTTTCGTTTTAGGTGATACTCGAAACCACTTAATCAATGACTCCCCTTGTTTATCATTTTCTTTATCTTGGTAAGTATAAGTAACCTTTAATACTTGATTTACTATTGGTTGGCCATTAATCTTTAGATTTTTTACCGTAGGCGAACTATTTGGTATAGTTTGGGGACCTATAGGGCCTACAGGTAAACTAGATGAAGATTGCCCTAGCTCCTCTCCTGTTTTGGCAACCGGAGTTACTTCTACACCAACATACTTTCCTTTATCAACTTTTGTCAGGGTATAAGAAATTTTATTAGCACCTTTGATTAACTCTCTTTTTTCATTATTTCCCCCATTCAAGCGGTACCATCTAAAAATAGATGTATCTTCTTGATCATTTTCCACGTCCGTATAAGTATAAGAAGCGGTTAAAGTTGCTCCCACTTTACCATCTCCAGAAATTTTTATATTATTAGCTACTGGTTTGCCATTTGGTAGTCCAATAATAGCGAATGTACTGAATTTTAGTAATGGAATTTCAATACCAATAGGGTTATTTTCTTCGTCATATTTAATGGTTCCTCTTTGAATAACTTTTTCGCCGTCGCTATGTTGAACAAATACTGCAAGCTGCTTTAGGAATTTCTCTTTTTCCTCCTTATCTCTTGGGAAAATAATATCTTTAAATAGGAATGTAACAAATGTTTTTTGACTTTTGTAATTTGTTTCTATCCGCATTGGTTTTTCAAGCACCTGAACTTCCTTGCCTCCAGCTGCTTCTTTTACTACTTCTGCATTTAACGTTTCTTCTACTACTTGCTTTTTTTCATCCTCTTTACGAATAGGTACTATACGAAAAAACAAATCATTTGTTCCCTCATTTAACCCTTGAATAGATTGTTTAGGGACTTGAATATTTACTTCATTTGTTTGAATATTTAAGTTCATATTATTAATTGACAATTGATTAACTGATGGCTTCAAAACATTCACAGTCGTTTCATCAGCTAGATCGTCTATCCTATTTGGAATGCGAATATTAATAATATCTTGTTTAGATTTAATTGCCGTTTCGATGGTTTTATCAGTAGTATCTCTATTCATTACTACTTGATCAAGTTTTTTATTATTTTCTGTCTGGCGAAAAATAGTTACATTAGCAGTTGGACCCTTCACATTAGGAATTCCTGTCGAATCTCTATCCTCAGTTTTTCCATTATCTGAATTGTCTCCTTGTACTATGACCTTTCCTTCCATTAAATAGAATGGAATTTTTTGGACGTATTTATTTAAAAATAGAATATTCGTGTCCCTAGTTTCATCAATAGTAATAGGCTTTGCTCCGAGAGATTTCCCCTTTATTTTAAATACAACCTTAAATAAACTCTGATTAGATTGGATAGGATGATCTCCACCAGTAGGATCATTCCACACTGCTCTCAACCAACCTTCTGAATTATTAAAGCTTGAATAGAAACATCCTTCATCTTGGTTGTAACAGTTCGACAATATACTGCCGTAACCTGAAGAAATCGAGACTACTTCTAGATCATCATGATTATAGTCCAATTGCAAATTATAGGAGCTGATTCCCTCTCCAACATCTTTTATGGAAACTGGTACAGTCACTTGCTGCCCCTGTCTACTCGAGACAGTATCTATTATGACCTTTAAGTGCCTATTCACATTGTCTGCCTTACTTCTACTACCAAAATTAAAAAATGTAGAACTTATTATCAAAACCATAATTAAACATAATTTTGTATATCGTTTAATTCTCATATAAAAACTCCTCCTTTCTCTTTTATTTTAATTAAGGCGTATGTGTACCCATGTATTGATACGTACCTTTAGAGAAAACATTCCACTCTTTTAAGCTGTAATTAGAGCTACCTGCATGTATTCCAGATTTTCTAGTAATAGTTCCACCGTTTTCAAAAATGCTTTTGGTTTGCTGGTCTGGAAACCTATTAGTAGTGCTTCCTAAAGTATCAACAACTTTTCCACTTGCGTCTTTCAAAACAAATCCACAAATTAAATTATTGTATCCATTAATCTCATCGTTATAGTAACTCGCATTTGTAAGATCAAAGTAGTCATAAAATATATTGTTAATAAAAATATAAGTCATTCCTTTATACCAAGGGAGCATTTGTTTTACCTCAGAACTTTCCATAACGTTTTTTGCCAAAGACCATTTGTATACTTCTAGCGTATACCCAGTCATTTTATCCTCTGTATTTCCAAATACAGGTGCATAGATTTCAACAGCAATACGTCCATCTCCACCATTTAAGTACTCTGAGAAATATGGTGAAGGACTTGGATTTACTGTAGTAAAACTCCATGTAGAATCTCCTATAATTCCATCAAATTCTGCCCCGTCCTCGCTCTTAAATGCGCCTTCTTCTATTTCTATATACACTTTTTCGTTATGAAGAAGTCCTGGGTTAGTAATAGTAACTGTATTACCTTGTACTTTTATATAGCGTGAATCGTTAGCTGCATATTCTGATGTTCCAGTACGCTCCGATATAATCCTAATTTTCTTTGTGGTTGGAGAAACATTTTTATCAAAAGTAATAGTGAAATCTGCTGTGTTACTAATACTAGTAGAAAAATTAACTGGACTAAGTGATGTAACTGAGAGTGCTGGTATGTTTTCTGTCACCGTATCGGTAGAAGAAGCCATGACTGCCCATCCATGTGTGGTGCCTGTAGATGCCACTGGTACCACCTCAAAGAAGATGTAATAATCTTTGTCCTTACTTGTTAATGTATATGTGGATTGTGTAGCTCCAACTATTTCAGCCTTATCAGACCCATCTGCCTGCGTTGCTCGATACCACTTAAACGTTGAGTTTGCCTCATTATCATTCTCTGGGTCACTGTATATATATTGACCTGTTAACGTATCTCCTACTTTCGTTGTCCCATGAATAGTGACGTTTATGGCTGTTGGCGCTTCGTTTGCTTTTGTCTTTTCTGTAGCATTACTCATACTCGGATTTCCTTGGACACTCCCTGTAGTTGCTAGCGGTGTCACTTCAAAAAAGATGTAATACCCCTCATCTTCACTTGAAACTGTATATGACGATTTGATAGCTCCCACTATTTCAATCTTGTCAGACCCATCTGCCTGCGTTGCTCGATACCACTTAAACGTTGAGTTTGCCTCATTATCATTCTCTGAATCACTGTATACATATTGACCTGTTAACGTATTTCCCACTTTCGTTGTCCCATGAATAGTGACGTTTGTGGCTGTTGGCGCTTCGTTTGCTTTTACTTTATTTTTTGTCGTGCTCATATCCGCATTCCCCAGCACATTTCCCGTGGAGGCGACAGGAACTATCTCAAAGAAAATATAGGACTCTTGATCTTCTGCACTTAAGGTATATGTTAATTGATTTGCTCCTTCAATTTCCTTTTTATCAGAACCATCCGCCTTGGTACTTCTATACCATTTATAAAGAGATTGATCTTCACGATCCCCTTCTATATCTTGGTATGTGTACGTTCCTGTTAACGTCCTACCAACTATTAATTCTCCATTAATACCGAGTTGAGAAGCTATTGGAACATCATTTACATCATTAAGAGTTATAAAATAACTATCAAATGTTGGTGTGTAGTTAGGCCCCGCCAGATAAATATCCTTAATCTTAATAGCATCATTTCGGGTAATAACACCATCACCATCAATATCATACTTTTTCTTTTCCTCTTCGGTGACTATTTTTTTGCCACTTATAATTTGATTTACGATTAATATATCTGCTGAGGTTAAAATACCATCCCCGTCAGCGTCCCCTTTTGGATCTACACTAACCTCAATAGTATCTTCTATGGACTGACTATTTTCATCTTTAGCCGATACCACAATCGTTGACTTTCCTTTTGATTTAATATTCAAAATCAAATAATTAGTAGAAGTTGTAACCTCCACTGAATTATTATTGCTGGATACTGCCTTATACTCTATTTCGTTCCCATTTAGAGGAAAATGATTGCTTAAATCCACAGTCATTACCGATTTATTCACTTGTAGGCTTGGCTTCAACCAGTTCAAATCATTAGAAACCGAAACATTTTGAGGAATATCGTCAGCATGTATTTCCTTATCTTGCGGGATATAAGAACTATATAATAAAGCTAAAATGCTAGCCATTACAATCTTTTTCCTCTGTTTACTTAATCGATTCATTTTCTTCCACTCCCCCTTTTAACGACTTTTTTTCATCCCATAAAACATCAATAAACCCAACACGATAACTCTTTGTACCTATTTCTTTATACCTAAAATATATTGTGTTGTCGATATGTTTTTTCGTGTTTTTGAACTTTAAATTTCTTAGTTAAATATGTTAAGGTCTTTAAATTCCATAAAAAAAAGAACAAGTTTAAAAATGATTTTTCATTCTTAAACTTGTTCTCCCTATATTTTCACTCTACTATCTCTTCTCCACCTGTTGTTCGATATATATAAGCATGATCCTGACTTGCTTCCGATATTTCAGCAAATGCCCAATGATTCGTTTGGATGTCTTTAAAAGCTAATTTATTAATGCCATACAATGGGCCTCGATTAAACATACGGTTAATCATCTTTACACATTCTGCCCGATTGACATAACTATTGGGACGGAATGTTCCGTTTGGATATCCACTAATAAGGCCTGCTATTTTAACAGAAGCAATAGCAGTCATTGCCCAATGACCTTTAATATCTGAAAAAGCGATGCTACTTTCGGTTTCAGATGGTAACGCTAACTTATTATATCGAGCTATAATGACTGCCAATTCAGCACGTGTGATTGGCACGTTAGGATGGAAATATCCAGAATGATCGCCTTGCATCATTCCTCTTGTTTTTACAAACTCAATTGCCCCTGCTGACCAATGAGTAGTTTTCACATCTAAGAATGGATCATTTCCCTTAAACTTTACATCTTCATACCCCATATTTTTAGCAATCATCATAGCTGCTTGTGCTCTTGTTACCACGTTATTAGGTCGAAATGTGCCGTCCTCATACCCTCTAATGTATCCCTTATGACGGTTTTCTTTTAGGTTTTCCACATGGAGGATAGTAAAAGTGCTAAACTTATTAACATTAAACTCTAGCCCTAATTGTCCCTGTTTGAACTCAACTACCTTTGCTTTCACCAATTCTAACTCTCCATCACTATGCTCAATGTAAATAAACAAATGTGATAGAAATTCTTCCTGTTTTTTGTCATCCGGTAATTGAAAATCTCTTAGAGGTAAGATAAGCGTAACAGGTCTACTTTGCATATTTGTATCAATTTCTATTGGTCGTGAAACTACGGTAACTAAACTATCACCTGTTACTCGTTTAACTATATCTTCTACCTTAGCACGATTTTCTATTTCTTTTTTCTTTTCCTCTTTTTTTACAGGAGTAATACGGAAATAAAGGTCATTTGTAAAATTATCTAGTGATTCTTGAGGAACAAGAATTCGACCGTTGTCTGTAAAAATTTCTAGATTAACATCCTTATCTGCTGTTTCTTTTACTGCTTCTTTAAGAACATTAACAGTCACTTCTGAGACTACATCTTTCTCATCTGGAATTACAAGGCGAGCAGTTGTTTGGCCTGCTTCTAGAACGCTTTTAATGGTTCCTTTAGCTCTCTCCAAATTCATATCAACGCTATCCTTTACAACTCCGTTTGAATCTGTAGTGCGCGTAATTGGCATGTTCATTACAATCGTTCCTGAGCCAACTCCGCCGGTTTCTATTGGTGCTGTAATAATTTCAGTACCTGGCTGAGAAGGATTAATTACGGGTGCACCTGCATTGCTTCCAGTTAAGTCCTTCTTCCATTTTGCATATAAAGTGACATTATTCGTTCCCATTTGGAAAGACGAACCTGGTTGATAAGTACTTCCCGAACCATCTACAGACGTATTCCATCCCATAAACTGATAACCTGAACGAGCCATACGACCTGTATTTCCAATTACTGTGACTGTACTACCTTCCTCATATTTTTTAATGTCCGCGGGAGGCAATCCACTAGTATGGTTATTTCCGTTATAAGTAATCGTGTATACATCATTTGTTGGAATAATAGTTTGATTACTATTTGCTGAACTTTTTGTTGTATCTGTCTCTTTTATTCTCGAAATAAACTTGTATTCTGTACCTGGTATTAAGTTTAGAAAAGAGGCATTTTCATTCCATGTTTCACCATTATCTATGCTATACTCTTGATCATTATTACTTTTTAACTTAATAGATGTTGACGTTTTACTATTTACTTCTGGTGCCATTGGAGCATCGGGTCCGTCAGCTTTTTCAATATTATCTGTTGGCTGGCTCTCTAAACTCCCTGTAGCATTTATCCCGTCGGACATCACTTTAACCTTCATCTTCTTACCTATGTTGTTTTTAGTAATTACATAAGTTTCATTCGTTGCTCCAGTAATAAGAGTGGAGTCCTGGTACCATTGATATGATATGTGATCAAGTTTTGTGTCAGGATGGTACGTTAAATTATCAAGGTTTACTGATAGAACTCCTCCATATTTTGCACTACCTTCAATATAAATATCTCCTGCAATCTCTGGTAAAACGGCTTCTTTTGTCTCAATTACGGTAGCCAAACTAAATTCAGATGATTTCTGGTATTCTGTCTCTTTAACTCTCGTAATAAATGTATAGAGTGTACTTGAATCAAGATTATTGAATGTCGAGCTATCTTGCCATACTGCTCCATTATCCTTACTATATTCCTGACCTTCTATATATTTTAAGGTAATGCTATGTGATGTTGTACTTTCTTCTACGGGTGCAACTGGAGCTTGAGGACCTTCAGACTTCTCTATATTAGGTGTTAGCCCGCTTTCTACATATCCTGTTGCATTTGTCCCATCTGCACTTATCCTAACCCTTAACTGATGATTAATATCTTGTTCAGTCACCGTATAGCTATTGTTTTTTGCTCCCTCAATAGCTTCTTCTCCACGATACCACTGATAAGTGGGCTGATCACTATTTGTCGAAGGGCTATAAGTTATTTGGCTCACATTCGCTGATAGCGTTGAACCATACTTTAAATCACCTTCAACTGTTACTGCTCCTCCCATTTGAGAGACTTGTGGAGTTTGTGAAGATATTATTGGATCAGTAACGATAATATTATCAAGTTGAAGATTTATATCCTCACTTCCGTCTGTTCTTTCAATACGAAATTCGTCAATATCACCCCATGAGCTACTTGGAAAAGAAATGATTTTTATAGTATCATCAAACGTTTGAATGGCTCCTAAAACGGGTGATCCAGATTTATACCCTACTACATTGTAAGAAATACTATTATTATTAATAACTTTAAGAGATTCTAGACTAAAGTTAGCGTTTCTATGAGGTTTAATAGCCAAATATCTACTGGAAATTAAATTATAGGCATCTAGTATGTGATTATATCTATTTTCTTCTTCAATTGATAAAAAACCAAATTCATCCAATTTACCATCATTGGTTATGAAGCCAATTTCCCAGTCTCCAAACACACCACCGTTTTTTACTTCGCCAGGTGGGTTCTCAAAGTCTTCACTGGAAGGAGTAGGGAAACTGGTAGCATATGCTCCATTAATACCTAAAAAAAGAGAAACAGGCAACGTAGTAATTAGAAGCAACAGTACTGACATTAAAGAAACATACTTCTTTACTTTTCTTCTCAACATAAAATTTTCTCCTATTTTTAAAATTAACTAACATAATTTATTTACAATTTGAATTTACTAATTCACACCCCTATCACTAAATCTAAAACATTACCAAAACAGGATAATTATACTATTAAAAGATAAATTCGTCATCATTATTTATAGTCAAAAAGATTCACAAATAGTTAATTGGAATCAATATTCATAAAAAGAGGACTGCTAACTTTTACTATTTTAAATACGTAGAAAAACCCTTTAGAAATAGTATCTAGAACTTCTCTTATAATTTCTCCATTAAAGGTTGATATGATAAAAAGACCAAAACAACTTCTCAGATATCAAACCTTCATACAAAGAAGAAGGTCATCTCATTAAATTAACTTTTTAGATAAAGTTAGTGGTCAAATAAGTAATTAGGTAAACGAAAAAATAAATTGAGGGAAGTCAGGGGGCCAAACAGCTACAACATTTTATTCTTTCCTCTATTGATGCTAGGTTCGTTATTTAAACAATTTACTCTAGTAAAAATAACGAACCTAGCGTTTATTTTTTTGTAAAAAAAGGGTATTAAGTGAGCACATGGACTCAAATCGTGTTGCCTTTCACGAAAATTGACTTATGTAAAAAAACGGAAAAACATTTTACAATTGATGTGAGCGCTGTATACAAAGAAGTATAGTGAGTGTGCAGCCAGAATCGATAACACTGGAGGCAACCTATGTTTAAACGAAAAAAACATCTATTCTTTTGTTTAGTAAGCGGTCTACTGTTAGGAGGATGCCAAATGAGCAATGGTGGAAATGAACCAATGGAGAAAAAGCCTAGTGAGTTGAAGGCAGAAGACTTACCAAAGGACAGAGCCCTTCAAGATTCATTTACGAAGGGATTTATGAAATCTACAGATGAATCTGAAAAGGGGTACTATACGTTTGACTCAAAAACTGGGCGCTATACGATGTTATTTCCGAAAGACGGATCGATTTCTGAAGAAGGTTATTCAAATGAGAAAAGTAAGACAGAGTCTTTTTTAGCCGGAATTAAAAACAAAGATCTTCCGAATGCTTCTTTAAGTTTGAGCTATAATGCAGAAACGTCTAACACAGCGAAAGGAATTAGCTATTCCTTAAAATTTTTAAAAAGCCAGGCTGATATGAAGGAGCCCTTCCAAGAGGAAAAAACAAATGCTGCTATCATTCATTGGGCTCCATTTACAATTGACCAGGACGCATATGGATACGGTGCCTATATTCATCCTACTACAGGAAAAGGTGGCATTGAAGCAATCTATTCTGTCGAATGTGATCGTGCAACGAAATGTGAGGTTAATGAAGACGCTAAAGAACAAGCATTACACATTTTCTCTTCTATAAAATTCAGTAAAGAAAGCAGCAAATCAAATGAGTGACAAACAAGTATTGGATACGGACGAATTACGGCTTCGATTAACAAATCTGCAGTATCAAGATATGAGCAATGAACAATTTAGTGCGGAAGTACAACGGATTTATATGGAGGAAACCGGAGAGAAATTACCCATTTCTGTTCAGGTTGTCCGTTCTTCCGACTTAAAGAAAGTAAACAGTGACATCCCCTCTTCCTATGATGGTACAGCCATTCATTTTTACTCCAAAGAAAAAAACACAAACGAAATATACGTGATTTCTCAAGGTTCAGCACAGCTTGATGATTGGACCTACAATATTCGTGCTATGCAAGCGGGAAAAGAAAATAGTCAAGCCAAAAATACGGATATATTCGCCCAAGAAGCAAAAGAAAAATTTATGAAGGAATCTAAGATGGACACGGATGCGAAAATGATTGGGCTATCACATTCACTAGCTCACAACAACAACACCGTGTCACAGCTTATGTTTAATACGTTTGATGAGATTTATAGCGCAAATGGAGCTCAAACCAATTACTATCAACAATACAACACGGACGCCACGTTTCGTGCCAAGGTCAACAAAGAGTTTAACATCGATTACGGCGATGAAAGAAAAGTATACGACGTTAACCCTGATCAACTAAAATCTTTTGCCCTCTCGTATTACGGAAAAAAAGGAGCCAACGTTCATCAATTAATTTCGTCCGATGATCCGTTAAATGCAATCAGTAGTAACACACGTGGTTTTTTTACACTTGGTGACGTAACCGTAATCGATACGGACGCCGAACATCCCGGCCTTCAGTCATTAATGGGGAAAATGCCTGATAGCGAGGTGGCAGACCTTCAGAAAATAGCAATTGAATACGCTGATATGTACGGAAAGAATGCAAGCAATAATGAAATTATTCAAAAACTAACAGGCGTCAATATGGATCTGGTAACTAAATTCAAAGAAAGCGATGGCATCTGGGGAGGGATTAAAACCTATTTTACAGGCAGTAAAGAAATCGATGATATGATCGAAGACGTAAACGAAAAGTTCCCTCCCCTTTTAGACAAAGTAAAAAAAGTCACAAGCAATTCCGATGCCATTTTCGATGATTTGTATAAAGGAAATTACATTTCCGCTGATCAAAAAAAGGTTGCTATAGAGGAAATGAACAATATTCAAGAGATTTTAGATGATATGGAGCAGTCGATTAGTGACATGCAGGCCACTCGAGATCTGGCGGCTTCTGGATATGAAACATCGGTTTTAGGCGGAGACATTGGGTCTGGAATTCGATTGTTTAATGATGCGAAGAAATTAGCGAAGAGCTTTGAGAATTTAAATAAGGCGCTTGGCCCTGCAATGAAGATCATTGGAGAAGGCCACAGCATTAACGAAATACTAAATGCCCTCGCAATAGGAGAAAACAAGGCCTATATTGGCGGAGATATGATCTTAATGTCTGGAAAAAACCAAGAGATTAAGATTAACATTTCAGCAGCGGTTCGCATGTACCAAGAAGGACAGGCGTCTCTAACAGAAAAAAGCACGCTAATCACGAAGTACAGCAATGCTTTTCAGCAGGAAGTGACGGAAGACTCTGCACAGCAAAAGCAAAAAGTAATGACGGAGATTACTGATATTGAAGGGAATCCAAGCGCTCATATGGATTTATTAATGAGACATATTTTCTCCATATACCCTATTCGAGTAGAAAGTGCCCAAGTACACGACCATTTACAGCCGTTAACAGGTCTCGATATTTCACATATTATTGACGAGCTCAATAAAACTGTAACCGAAAGCAATCAGTTTTTAGAGTCGACACGCTCTGGAATTGAGAAATTGTTTGTGAAAGACCATGACGTCAGTATGTTGTTTGACTTATACGCAGGAGGTAAATGACAAATGGAGTTATCTGAAAGTAAATCGATCCGTTTCTATGATCGCATTTTACCTAAAGAAGATTTAACAGACAAAGCAAAGATTTTTCAAGCGATTACAGACGAAATCGCAAAGATTGATCATGAGCTTGAAAAAAAATTTGAGAAGATTTCAGTTGAAGATAAAGCAACGGGGGAAATTGTTAATGCCATTTTAGAAAAAGCACACGAACAAACGGCTCAACACCTTGCTTTATTGGAAAACGTTGATGACCAAATGACAAAAATAATCTCCTCCTACGATCAGCAAGTGGACGCAATGAAAAGCCAAAGCATGACTTTCTGCTACTTAGAAGAGCGAATAGGTGCTTTTACTTTGCCACTCTCTTCTTCCTCTTCCCCATTCGTTCCTAAAAAAACGCCTCCGTTTAAATAAACACTCCCCAGCTTCGTTTAGGATGCTGCGGGGTTGTCTTTGGATTGCTTCATCCACCAAGCAACTTATTGACTATATGGGACAGGAAAACATATAAGAAAAGACTGATTTTTTTTACGTAAAACTTCTTACCTTTTCACTATTTTAGTTTTTCTCACTCTTTTAACTGGATACAGTCTATCCTCAGAAGCAATAAATGCTAGACAAGAGAAGATCACTGAAAGAAAAGAGGCAGAAGAAGAGGAAAAACAAAATAGCAGTGAATAATAAAGCGAAAGCTGAAATTCGAAACCACTAAAAAGAGAGACCTGTTGTCGCAGGTCTCTCTTTTCTGCTCTTAAAATCAGCCCTCTGCCTCTGCTTTCGCAATCGCTTTTTCAACACAAAGATCCAAGTATCGCTTACAAAGGTCCAGCACTTCATCTTTTTTGACAAGCTCGTTTAGCCATTCTTCTGGAAGCCCATCTTCATAATAATACATTCCTGCCATGGTCCCAGCTATTAAGCCAATCGTGTCCGTGTCTCCACCTAGATTCACTGCTTCTAATACGATATCGCGATAGTTATCATGCTTAAAAAAGCTCCAAAGCGCTGCTTCTAATGAATGAACTACGTAGCCATCCGACACAATCTCGTCTTTTTCTAGGTGTGGAATACTTAGATTCAATACGCGCTCATAGGCAGGAAACTCATCTTCGTATTTGGTACCTTTTAAATCTCTTAAGCAAACTCTAACTGCTTGTTCGTATGCTTTTAGAGGCTCATTATTATTAAATAGGGCAAAAAGAAATTCAATATATAATACACATCCTACCGTTGAGCGTGGATGTCTGTGCGTCACATGAGCAATTTCTTCGACAAGATCCAATCGCTTTTTAAAGTCATATTCATTCCATAGTAAAAACACAAGTGGAGAAATTCTCATCAATGCTCCGTTTCCATTATCGCTTACTTTCCCTCCCCCCCATTGGTCTGAGGAAAAGCCAGTCAAAAATCGTTCAATTGACTCTTCTGTTGTTCGGCCAATATCAAACATATGATCATGAGGCGTCATGTATCCATGGTCGCGCCAAGCCGCAAACTTCTTCATCAGTTCTTCTAAATCTTGACCTTCAATAAGATTTTCCATTAAGCAAAGCGTCATTGTCGTATCATCAGACCACGTTCCAGGAGGTTGGTTATACGTTCCATAACCCGTCATCCCCATGACGTTAAATCCTCCTCGTCCCATAAATTCAACCGGAACACCAATCGCATCTGCAATGACTCCACCCATAATGGTTGGAATTAACCTTTCCTTTATACGTATTGCTAAATAACTACGATCATCTGCATCCCAACGTCTTTCTAATGAACTCTTACTCAATACCGTCACCTGCTTTTTCATTTAATCTACTATCTAGTATGATGGTGCTAATGTAGCCTTAGTAATGGATAACTTCATTGGCCCTGACGTTCCCACTGCCTTTACCGTAAACGACTTATTCGTAGTCGAAGCTGGGACTTTATAAGCCTTGACGTTATGCGGCATGAATTGGTTTTCTTATCATACGAAAGCTTCTCATCAAATAATATTGTAACATCGGATAGGCGCACATACGGCTTATTATTGATCATCTTCAGCCCTATCTTTTGCTACTTATCGTTAAAATACAGGCTTAGCTTCAGTGCAACGAGCGCTCCTAGACTAAATGTACATACAGATAACACCAAAATCGAACTTGCCCATAACGCTTTCTTTTTCATTGTTTTCACTATTGCTTCTATTTATCTACTCATCTCTTTGTCATATCCTTACTATATAAGAAAAGGTTAGTTAAAAATGGTTGTTCTACAGAAAAAGATTAATCCACACGTTTCATTTTGAGAAAATATTTATACTAAAACTGTAGTAAGTCAATCTCTCCTTTTAAGGACAATTTCATTTATTTTAACGGTGAATGGAATGGTGATCAAGTTTAATTCAAGGCGACACCTATATTAAAAAGCTTTCTAGCACGCTGACTAGAAAGCTTTTTTGGAAGGTAAACAAGCTCAACATATAAAAGGGAGTTCTTACCTTGTATATCCCCATAAATAATTCCCTACTTTTTTATCCACTGTTTTACTTTCATGTAAACCGCTATGTGATGCTTGAAAGTCTATGAAATGATATTCTTCAAAATTTTTCTTAGGAACAATTTTCTTACTAGCAATGGCGCTTTTCCATTCCACTAGACCATCTCCCATTTCATTTGGGTTTAATCTTCCCGCAACAGAAAGCATCTTCGTATTTTTATAAAAATATTTCCCGTTTGCTTGAATCTTGCTTAAGGCTTTTGATCCTATCAGTAAATCCCTAGAAGCAGGACCACCTAACTTTTTATAAATCCCTATCAAGGATACGCCACCAAATGGTGAACCTAGCGTAACAATTCGGTTAACCTTCGGGTACCAATCATTTTTAGAAGTGTCTTCAATGTACTTTGTACTAACTATTCCACCCATGCTATGTGAAATAATATTAAAGCTCGTAACTTTGTATTTTTCTTTTAATAGTTTTAAAACCCTTGTGAACCAAAATGTTGTATCTTGAAGTGAAGCCGTAGGATCTTCAAAAATAACTTGAACAAGCGGATGTTTAGTTTTGGTAGAAAGAGACCCTTTACAAGAAGCTGTACCCTTTTTAGAAACCGTACATGTTAGCGTCTTTGTTCCCCATCCATTATATTCAAAACGCTTGATCATTCTATTAAATGTGTCAGCAGAACCTCCATAACCATGAACAAATAGCGTAGGAACCGGTCCACTTGCTGCTTTTACAGGCTTAAAATCGATGAATACAGTTGAGAAGGTAATTAATAAAATAGACAAAACAAGCAGGTATTTTTTTAGGTGCATATTACTCTCCTTTTTATTTCATAATATGTAATATTATACCTAAATAATCCTTATTAATCTATTAAAATTGATGTGCTAAAACACATTTACTAGCATGTTGTTAACTTTAAAATACCTTCTCCATTAGATAAGAGTCCTTACTACAACACAAGTATCGTCCTTTATGATTAGCAAATAAATAAACACTTGCTACCTTACGTTGGTCCAGGTATACCCTTAGTCTTTCTGCACAATCATAGCTAAATAGTACAAACCTCTCTTTATTTCCCTTTCCTTTTCGAATCCAGATTTGTCTACTACCCCATTTCACATCTTCTAACTTAATATTTAACATTTCACTAATGCGAACACCCGTAACATATAAAAATTCCACGATAACTCGATCTCGAATATTTTCTCTAACCAACTCTTGCAGTAAAGCTATTTGCTTTTTATCTAAATAATAAGGAAGGGAATCCTCTTTGGCAGGAGTACGAATTTTAAGAGTTGGATTTATGTTGACGATGTTTTCGTCTAAACAGTATTGATAAAAGGATTTAACCGCAGATAACTTCAGTTGAATACTTCTTGGCTTTAAGTCTTTTTCATTGAGGCTAGCTAGCCAATTCCGAATACCTTTTGCCTTCACCTCTTCAATCGGCTTGTCACAATAAGAGAAAAATTGAGAAAGAGCGATCTTATAAGATTGTACGGTTTCAGGACTAAAACGACCTTGATCATTAAAATACGCTTCTTGAGCTGTAGGTTTCATACCATTCACCCCATGATATTGTGATATTTTAAAATCATATCTTCTGTTGGTATTCGGGCATAACCTCTTGTCGTATTAAGATCTGAATGGCCCATTTCATCGGCTATAAACTGGAGATCTGCACCACGGGCCAACATTCTAGTCGCGAACGTATGTCTACAGCAATGTGGATGGAAACTTTGATTAAACTCTGCTTCTATTCCCGCTTTTCGTACTACTTTTCTAATCCCTCCTGTTAATAGGGGGTTGCCGAATTTATTCATGAAAAGTGGATCAGTGACTTTGCTCAAACGTGTTCGGAGATAATCGTTTAACACGAAAGCACACTTTTGAGAAAAATGAATATGTCGAATCTTTTTCCCTTTCCCAGTCACCTCTGCCGTTCGGCTTTCAAAGTGAATATCTTCAATGTTTAAATTGGATAATTCCGATACACGGCAGCCAGATGATAGAAGAAATAGGATAATAGCTCGATCCCTTAGAGGTAAATATTCTGATACTCGCTTTACACGGACATATTCGACGTCATCTAGATACTTGGGTAACGATTTTGGGATTTGAGGACGCCAACGTTTTTTCATTACGGCGTTTTCAATGTATTCTTCGTTGAGGCAAAAAGTAAAAAAAGAGGATAAAGTGGCTAATACGAGGTCGATTGTTCTAGGTTTCTTATCTATGGAAAACACATCTAACCACTTCCGAATAAACTCCGACGATATATCTTCTAAAGATGGAGGACAATCTTTTAAAAACTTTTCTAAAAACCATCGGTATTTAATAATGGTTGCAACCGCTTTGTTTTCAAGCTTTAGACTTAATAAATACTCATTCAGTACCTGTCTACTGGATAAAGAAATAGCATCACAACTACTTTCCCAATATTTATCCTGCACTTTTATAAAAATTCACCCCTTCTTTAAAGATTTACTTAGTTTTATTGTTTACTAATTTTTAATTTCTTATACATGACCCCTAAATTAGTTAATTTTAAAAATATAACTTTCTTCCTTCTGTTTATTTTAATATTCATTAACCAATTTAAATTTAAATAAGCTATAAATATAATAATAAAAAGCCTTGTAAAATATTATTTTACAAGGCTTTTTATTATTATATTGCAATTAGAAATCGCACATTACTACTTGCGTAGTAACAATTCTTAATTATGCACCAACAATAACTTTGATGGATTTAACTACACCGTCAACGATCGCAGTAATTGTGAATGTATCACCAGCAGTTAGAGCGCCAGTTACTGTTACTGCACCATTATTTGCAATTGCAACTGCAGTAGCAGTAGTTGATTTAAGGTTAGTTACTGTATAAGAAAGTTCTTTAGCTAAAACACCATATTGATCTTTAGCATAGAATTGGAACGTTGAGTCAGCACCAACTGGTCCAATTTTCTTGCCAGCAAGGCTAGCAACTGGTACCACTACTGCTCCGTCTGTAATCGTAGACTTAGCACCAGAAGTTTTACGAACTATTACATCCTTGATAACGCTTTGAGCGTCATTGTAAGTAACAGTTTGTGTTACTGTAATAGGGTCTGTAGCACCAGCAATTACACCTGTTAATGTTGCAGTTTTTGCTGCCCCATCAGTTACAACTTTGTTACTGTTCTGAACAATAGTAGATCCAGTAACTACAAGTGGTGTAGAGATAGTAGTCGATTTTAATAAATCTTGATCAACTAATACAGTAGTTGAACCTTTTTTACCAAAGATCGCTAAATCTTTATCATAGTCTGTTGTAACATTTCCGTACTTATAAGTAGATCCTGAGTAAAGATTTCCAACAGTTTCAAAACCAAAACTTGTAATATCTTTAAGTTCAACAGTTTCAAGATTTACTGTTACTTTATCTAGTACTTTAGAATTGTTATCTACTAATGAAATTTGGATAGCTTCAGTACCTTTAATTGCTGCTGTAGCAACTGTAGAGGTAGTTGTAGTGTTATCTAATGTATCTTCAGTCATTGAAACAGTATCAAGTGTTCCGTCAACTGCTTCAAATTTTAATGAATATCCCGTAGGTAACGCAATATCTTCACCATATTGGTCTTTAACAATAACATCATTTACACCAATCGTTTCTGTTTCATCCTTTTGAATTGCAGTGTAAAGATCTTCTGATAAACCACTTAATGTTGCTGCTTTAGGTGCTTCTTCAGCTGTTAGGTTAAGTGTTTGTGCTTTTCCTGTTGCTGAAACAGCAGTTAATACAACATTTTTAGCTGTTGGTTTAACAGAAATTTTTACTTTATTTTTATTACCATAATCAACTGAGTATTCTAACTCTGCACCAGTTGCAGTAATTGATGAACCGTCAGTGAATTTTAGTACTGTTGCTGTTGAAGTACCATCTTTAACTAGTTCAGTAGAAGAAACCAATGCATTACCATATTGATCTGCTGCTGAGAAAGGTAAGTCAGTTTTAACACCTTGTTTTAAAGTAGTTTCAGGTGTAGATACAGTCAATACGTCTGTTTTAGCATTTTCTAACACTTTTACAGAAACGCTAGCTGTTTTACCTGTTCCAGCTGAAACAACTGTTAATACTGCTGTACCATATGTTGCAGTTGCAGTAGGAGTTTGAAGTTTAATTACAGTTCCCACTTTTGGTAGATCTACGATTTGTGTAGAAGCAACTTTAACAATGTTCTCGTTTGAAGATAATACGTTTACACCAGCTAAATCTGCAGCTTTTAACGTGTTACCATATTGGTCTTTAATAACAACTGGTACATAATATTTAGCTGCGTCTGCATTCATGTTAGCAACGTTTACAGGTTTTTTAGCTAAATCTTCATCATCAGTTTTAAGTTCTCCTAGTTGAATAGAATCAACTTGTGCTGATTTTGCAACTGTTACTGTTTTAGTAGATGTAACACCTGTTGCTGAATCAACGATTGTTACAACAACTTTATCATCTGCTTTGAAATCGCCAGCTCCACCTTTAACAGTTAAGATACCATCTTTGTCAATTGTATGACCAGTTGCACCTTTTGAAGAAGAAACAGAGATGTTTGAATTCGTAGTTGCTAACTTATCGTTAATAATTTCACCATATTGGTTTTTAGCTTGAACATTTACCTTGATGTCGTTACCGTTGATGACTGCAACATCAGATAAAAATTCAATTGTGCTTAATTTTTCTGCAGCTACCTTAACTGAACCTGTTAAAGCAGTATCAGTTAAACCTGTTACTGATACAGTGTAATCACCAGCAAGCATATTAGTATTAAATTCAATAGTTGCAGATTTTTTATCATCAGAGAATTTAATTTCTTTTACACTTGGTTTAACTGTGTCACGTTTAACTTCAAACTTAGCTTTAGTTGTATCAACAGCTTTGTTGAATTCAACTTTTAAGCTTTTAGCGTTAATCGCACTTACTGATTTAACAGCAGCTTTAGTGTAATCAAATGTTAATTCAGTACCGTTTACAGATAATTTACCAGCAAGACCAGCTAAATCATTGTTAGCGTGTTCTACAACTGCTGATTTACGATCTTCAGAAACAGTTACTTTTGTTGGTACAGGAGTAACTTTTGTACCGTCAGCTAAAGTTACTTCTACTTTAAGTTCTTTAGCAAGATCAGCTTTAGCATCTAGAGCTTCCTTGAAGTTAACTTTAAAGCTCTTAGTATCAATTGCAGTTACTGTATCAACTTTAACTGGTGCTGGTGTTTCAGAGTTTACACTAATTGCATTATATAAGAAAATTGCCATTTGACCACGAGTAATGTCAGAAGCAGTTCCGAAAGTTGTAGCAGTTGTACCGTTAGCAACTTTGTTGTCTACTAATGCTTTTACGAATGGAGCATAGTTTTTGTTTACATCTGTGAATGGAAGAGCTTCTTGGTTTTTAGCTTCTAATTTGTAGGCTTTAGCTAAAATGATCGCTACTTCACCACGAGTTAAGAAATCATCTGGTTTGAACTCAGTTGCAGTTTTACCACTGATGATTCCAGCAGCTTTAAGTGGGTTAACAGCATCTTTGTATTTCGCAGCAAGATCTGTGAAACCAGCGTCTGGAGCTTGAGTTCCGTAAAGGTTAAGAGCTTTTGAAAGAATTACTGCAGCGTCGCCACGTTTTACTTTCGCGCTAACACCGAACTCATCTTTAGATACTCCGTTTACAAATCCTTTTTCCACTAGGTATTCAACTGGAGTTTTGTAGATGCCTGTAGCATCTTTGAAACTAGTTTCAGCAGCGAATGTAGCTAATGGAGCAACAGCACCAGCAACCATAGTTGCAGTAGCAGCAGTTGCGATAAATTTACGATAAGACTTAGGTTGGTAAGCCATGTAATAAATCCTCCCCGTTTTGTGCAAGTTTTATTATTATGAATCGAAGGTTGGTCCAACGATTTATAACGACACTAATGTTTCCTTCTAACTCTACTTATGTACTACATATTAATCATCGAATATGTATTTACACTTATGAAAAGAAAGCTTAACAGCTACATATGAACTATTTTTACTAACTATTCAAAACAATAGAATAAAAGGTTCGTAGATAATTCTACCAAAATAGGATATTATTTCAACCTTTTTTTACATAAAAATGAATAAAAAGATGAAATTTGTAAAAAAATATACTTTTTTACCAAGTAAATTTTATTCTTTATTGGTAAAAAACAGAAACAAATATGATTATACACACTAGAAGTAAATATTGGAAGTACTTTTTGTTAATTTTTTATAAAAAAGTAGTTCATACATCCTTGTTATTTTAGAACCACTATTATACTCAACTTAAAATCCAATAAGCTAACATCCTCTCTAGTAATGTCTATGTGTCAGCATTTAAGGAGACCTTATAGGATTTCATCATGTTCATAATGATTTTATTTAAGAAAATGGTTCTAGTTATATATGCATAAATCGTTGTTCCGGTATTGTTATCGGCCTTTTTGTGTTTATCTTTAGGAGTTTATGGAGGTTTTTTCTATTTTTAATGAGAGATTATTATAAATGGACAAAAAAACGTCACACCGTTTTAAATACATAGGTATTTAGATAGATAAATCTATCGTTCTTCTTTTAAGAGTGAGTACATGTACAGATCATCAAACTTCCCTGCTCCGTATTCATAATGTCTGAGAAGTCCTTCTTTTACAAAACGTTGCTTTTCGACTAACTTTATTGATGGAATGTTATCAGGTTCAATGAGGGCTTGAACTCTTTCTAGCTGTAAGTGGTGAAAACCATGGTGAAGGATTGCAGTGGAAGATGCGAAGACTCCTGCAGGACTAGCGAGTCAGGTGAGATCCCGCAGGAACGAAGTGACGAGGAAGCTCAGCGCTCGCTCTGCGGAAAGCGAAGCAGCCTGTAACGAAGATCCGAACCGATAAAAAAAACGCACCAAAGTCTCATAAAAGACCCTGGTACGTTTTGATTGTTGCATCAGCCAACTGCTTCACAGAATAATTCGCTGATGCCTTCTTATATAAATTCATCCCTTTTTGAGAAAGCTCACCTGTTGCCTTCTCGTGGAACGCTTCTCTGATCGCTCCGGCAATCGCTCCTGAATCCTTCGTTGGAATGATCCAACCAAGCGATGAACCCGAAATCATATCCTTCACGCCGCCCACATCTGTTGAAATAACCGGCACGTGCGCTCTCGCTGACTCTAGAATTACAAGCGGGAAACTCTCGCTGTACGACGCAAGCAGCTTCACATCCGATAGTGCCAAGAATGAATGAACATCCTTTTGGAACCCTGCAAAGAGAACGTGATGCTCTAATCCCTTCTCTTTTACAAGTGCCTTCAGCTCATCCTCGATTGGCCCATTCCCAACTAACAAGAGCTTCACATTTGGAATCTCGTCCTTTAGCTGCCCAATCGCCTCAAACGTCTCTTTATGACCCTTAATCGGATGAAGACGCGCAACCATCGTCACAACGAAATCCGTCTCAGTAAGGCCGACTTCCTGACGCGTAAGCTTATTCTCTAATGGAAGATCAAACTCAATGCCGTTATAAATCGTGGTGATTTTAGACGAATTCACACCGAACCCTACAATCATATCCTTAAATCGCTCGGACACCGCGAAGAAATGATCAATGGACTTGATAACCGCCATGTTAATCTTCGTGAAAATTTTCCCTTTCACGCCGCCCTTAATGAAATCCTGACGCGGATCACTGTGAATCGTCGTAATCCATGTGAACTTCATCGTTTTACGAAGCAGAAACGTAAACGTATTGGCGCGTGGCCCGTGCGTATGGATGATATCAATTCGATTCTCTTTCATAAATCGACGAATCGACGATAAAATCGAAAAATCATAGCGCGACTTTTGCTTAAATACCGTAACAGGAACGCCTGCCTGACGCGCTTCCTCTGAAAGAAGCCCTTCTTGAAACACGCCTAGGAATACATCTTCCGTTCCAATATGTCGTAATAAGGAAATAAGGTGGTTTTTTGAACCACCTGTTTCCCCTCCGCTAATTAAGTGTAGAACTCTCATAGCAAACTCTTCCTTCTCATTTCAATTCCAGTTGCGACTGCTCCGAGCATCATGAAGAAGTAAGCCGTAAACGTCTTATCCTCCCAGATGTTGTAGATCAATCCGCAGAATAAAATACCGAATAACACCGCAAGAACTGGTGCAGCCATGACTGTATCATGACGTTTCTTCCATAGATAAACGACCATACCTAGTAAGAATACTGCAAACAGAACGACACCAACGATCCCTGTTTCCGTGATCACGACAATGTACTGGTTATCCGCATAAATGTTTACTGTAATATCGTAGTCTTCATAGATCGGTGATGGATTGCTTTTCGCAGCGGAATCACCGTACGTTGCAAATCCTGTCCCGATAATCGGATGGTCTTTAAACACTTCAAAGCCTTTTTTAACGATGAACAAGCGACCTGTTTGGCTACTTTGCTCTAACGTTTCACTGCTGAACGTTTGGTTGAGACGATCTGATGCAGCTGAATGTTCTTTATCTTTGCTTTGATCTTCTCCGTTGTCACCAGGCTCTGAATCATTTTCGTTATCCTCAGGCTGCTGGTCTGGAGGCAAGTTTTCCATCTCTTTTTGAGAGTGATATGCATCGGCAGCTTTTACAACTGGATAGTACACAATTGCCGTTGCGAAAACACCCAAAATAACGGTTTGGACGAGCACTTTCCAGTTACGAGTCAGGATCATGTACACGATGAACGCAATAATAAGCCCGATCCACGTACCTCGTGAATACGTTAAGATGGTAATGCCAAGCATCAGAATCATTCCGACGTTTAGAATTCCCTTTGTTGACGCTCTCACAACGAGACGTTTTAAATACAGCGTCAGCATAAATGAGATCGATAGGAATACCGCTAGCATGTTCGGGTTGTTTATTAAACCGTAGATACGGGAACGGTTATTAGGAGAAAGCATGCGATCAACCCAAAATTGCGGCATAAGCATCGAACGATCGGAGATTTTCTCCACAATTCCGTGGATACATAGTACAACCGCGACAATGAAGGTTGTCCATAAAAATTTTAGTACGTCTTCTTTTTTTACATCTAGGCGTCTTACGACATAGAATAAGATAAATGTTACAAGGAATGCGCGTAGTTGGAAAACGATTGCTCCAGGTCCAACACCTGTAATTAATCCAGCAACAGCACCGACTACACAAAATAAAATAAAGGCCCATTCAAACACGTGCAGTTTGAAAATAGATTTTACATCTCTACGAGAATCAATTAACACTCGTAGGAACGCAATCACGATGATTGCATCACCCATGATTTTTAAGCTGGGGTTCACCTGCATTAAAAATGATCGCGTTGGGAAGTAGATTAATAAGAGCATTAGTCCATTTTTCGGTGAGAATAGCGTTAGTGCCATGAAGACAAGCGTAACGGCATACCCCACGATGCTATGTGGAACGACTAATGCGACTGCTAATAAAATCACAGCAACATACAAAAACCAAAAGTCTCTCCAATTTACATTCATGAATTGAATCCTTTCTTGCATAAAAGTTAAGTATTATTTCACTTTCCAAACAAGCATTTATTTAGAAAAGAGAATTTTCAATAAAAAGCGTGGAAGTGCCAGCTGACGCTTAAAGCGACTAGGCTGTGTAATTAAACGATAAAACCATTCAAGACCAAGCTTTTGGAAGAATTCAGGTGCACGTTTCACATGACCTGCATACACATCAAAGCTTCCCCCTACTCCTTGAAACACGGTTGCCGGAACATGATGCATGTTCTCACGAATCCAGTGCTCCTGACGAGGACTACCCATCGCTACAAACACAAGATCAGCATTCACTTCTTGGATATGACGAACAATTTTATCGTTGTCCTTCTCATAGCCATTTTCATAGCCAACTATTTGAATAGTGGGATATTTCTTTTCAATGTTTTCCTTTGCGACACGAACGACTTCCTCTTTCGCTCCATAAAAAAAGACGCGTTTCCCCTCTTCAGCCGCAAAACGAAGAAGACGGTCCATCATATCAACGCCGGTTACGCGTGAGCGAATATGGCCCTTTTTCAATTTAGATGCGAGTAGAACTCCAATACCATCTGGAATTTGATACGTCGATTCGTTAATAAGCTGTTTTAAGTCAGCGTCTGTTTCTGCTTTAATCATTTTTTCTGGGTTAACGGCAATAATCGTTGATTTCTCACCTTTTGCCATGCGACCACGAAGATCAGCGATAATTTCCTCATAATTTAAAGGTGATACGTCTACCCCTAAATACGTTTCTTTCTGCATGAGACACTCTTCCTTTATCCGTCTTTCGTAGCTGTAACAGAGGCTGTCCCAAATCGGGCCGTTCACCTCACAAGAATGAAGTGGAATGGCTATTTAATTCAGGACAGCCTTCTGTCAAATTACGATTAATTATTATGCTTGAATAGCCTGTAAGTTCGTTAAGTCACCGATACGGTAGTGCATGATTGAATCGTTATCAATGTGTGCACAGTTTTTCGTATCAAAGACAACTGGTGTTGCCATACGTTTTACTAGCTCTGCTGTATCCATTTGCTTGAATTCATTATGATCCGTTAACACAAGCACAAGGTTTGCGTCTTGAACCGCTTCTTCAAACGATACAAGTGGGAATTTCACTTGCTCTTCGCGTACGTGTGGGTCATGTGCCACTACGTTAAAGCGAGGATTGCTTGCTAGCTTTTCATAGATTTCAATCGCTGGACTTTCACGCACGTCATCAATGTTTCCTTTGTACGTTAGACCAAATACCGCAATCTTCGGCGTTGGCAACTCAGCTGTTAGACGGTTTACTTGATCGTAAACGAAATCTGGCATTGAGTTGTTGATTTGACGTGAAATTTGAATCAGTGGTGATTCTGCCTGCGCTTTTTCAATAATGAAATAAGGGTCAACCGCTAAGCAATGTCCACCAACACCTGGTCCAGGGTGATGAAGATTTACACGCGGATGCTTGTTCGCAAGCTCAATAACTTCGTGTGCGTTCACATTTAAGCGACTAGAGATTTTTACTAGCTCATTCGCTAGGGCAATGTTCACGTCACGGAACGTATTTTCCATTAATTTAGACATTTCTGCTGTAACAGCTTTCGTTTCAATCACATCACCTGTTACAACTGCGCGGTATACGTCTGCTGCTTTTGTTGCAGCTTCTTCCGTTAATCCACCAACGATACGCGTATTTTCGATTAGCTCGATTAAAATACGGCCTGGTAGAACGCGCTCTGGGCAGTGTGCAATCGCTACATCGTGTTCAGGGTCAATGCCGTGCTCACGAATGATCGGTGCTACTACATCATCCATTGTACGTGGAGGAATCGTAGACTCAACGATTACAACGTTTCCTTTTTCTAAGTAAGGAGCAACACGTTTTGTTGCTGATACAACGTAATCCACGTCAGCCGTGAAGTCTTCATGAATTGGCGTTGGTACCGCAATAATATATACATCTGCTTTCTCAGGCTCTAGAGAAGCGCGTAAGTTTCCACTTTTCACAACTTCTTTTACAAGCTCTGGTAAGCCTACTTCTTCAATATGAATTTCACCTTTATTAAGGGAATCTACTACCTTTTGGTTTACATCTACACCAACAATTTCGTACCCAGCTTTGGCAAAAATAGCAGCTGTCGGTAAACCTATATATCCTAAACCAATTACACAGATCTTTTTCATCTGATAAGACCTCTCTTTTCGTTTTTCAGGTATGTTTGTTGTTAGTATGCTTTAGTTCGGCAATTCCTAACATAGTATAACAAATTGTGATAGAGTGTGCACCATTTACATTGAATAAATTGGAGGAAGGTGCTAAAATATACGGTAGTTTTGCATCACTCATGGAGTGAAGTATAAAGCAGGAAACCGCTTTAATGCAACCATGAAATGATGCGCCTTTTTGGTCGACTCTCACACGGGAGTCTTGTTTTCTTTTACCCGC
This sequence comes from Priestia koreensis, assembly GCF_022646885.1. Classification (GTDB taxonomy): domain Bacteria; phylum Bacillota; class Bacilli; order Bacillales; family Bacillaceae_H; genus Bacillus_AG; species Bacillus_AG koreensis_A. The sequence continues at coordinate 4,318,612 of NZ_CP061868.1, forward strand.
TTTCTTATTACCCATAAATCATTCGTCTTTTGCGAAGAATATAAGGGTGTACAGAAGCAATAGCTACGAACTATGAAAATTAAGGAGGATTCACTTCTTTGAAAGTTGTTATCTCAGGATTTTATGGTTTAGGAAACACAGGCGATGAAGCAATTTTAGAAGCAATTATCGATAATCTGCGTCAGGAATTAGACTCACCGGACATTACGGTGTTTTCATTATCACCAGAAGAAACAGCTAAAACGCATAACGTAAAAAGTATCTTCCGCGGTTGGAAGCAAGACTTTAAAGGAAAAGTACGTGCGCTTCGTCAAGCGAACTTACTCATCAGCGGTGGTGGCGGATTACTTCAGGATACGTATCCAACGAAGTTCCTTTTCGGCCCGCTTCCTTATTATTTACTTATTGTCTTTTTAGCAAAGCTTTGTGGAACAAAGGTCATGTTCTTCTCTCAAGGAATTGGACCGGTTAACTCAAAGTGGGGCAAAACGCTCATGAAGATGTTCGCAAACATGGCGGACTTTGTTACGGTTCGTGATCAGTATTCAAAAGACTTACTTCACAAATTAGGCGTAACAAAGCCTGAGACGATCGTAACATCTGATATCGTATTTGCGTTTCATCGCAAAGAGGATACGTCATGCATGGACAGCCTTCCGCAGTTAGAGCGTAAGGACAACCTTGTAGCGGTATCCGTTCGACCTTGGTTTGAAAAGGTAAAGCAATTTGAACAAATGGCAGAAATTTTAGACGAACTAATCGAACAACGCGGCATTACGCCTGTATTTGTTCCGATGGAAGGTCATCATGACGATAAAGCAAGCCGTGACGTGATGAAGCATATGAAACATGCAGACAAGTGTCACATCCTTGGAACGGACTTTACTCCGAATCAATACTTGAACTTTATCGGTCAATGTCAAATGACGATTGGAATGCGACTTCACGCTCTAATCTTCTCGACGTTAACAGGTGTACCACATATCGGGTTCAGCTACGATAAAAAAGTAGAAAGCTTACTAAAACGCAGCGGCATGTGGGATTACTCAGCTGTTCTAGAAGAAATCGACAGCGCGAAACTCACACAAAACGCACTTACGCTGTTAGACAATCGTGAAGAGCATTCACAAGTCGTGCAAGCAAACGCGGCTCAACTCCGTGCAGAAGCGATGCGCAACCTAGATCTATTAAAAGAAAAATTCGTATACACAAAATAAAAGGAGGATGAGTACGCATGAAAATTTTAATCGCAACGGCGTATGATTACCCTCATGCTGGCGGACTATCCACCCATGTGACGACATTAAAAGCAGGTCTGGAAGCACGAGGTCATAAAGTTGACGTTCTTTCATTTTCCGATATTCCTCCGGCTGTTCGCAAGCTTTCTGCTCAAGGACCAAGCTTCGTATTGAACAAGCTAAAAAAAGGAAAAGGGATTGTCTACAGTCATAAACAGCGTCAAAAAATGCTAACGAACTTAATGAAGAAACGCGCGCATGAGAACTATGATTTAGTTCATGCACAAGATCCATTCACAACGCTTGCTGCACTTGATGCAGGTCTACCGACGGTTTCGACTGTTCACGGATATATGGCATTTGAATCGATCAGTAAAGGGTCAATGGATGAAGGAAGCGCAGAAGCTAAATTCATGCAGGACGTTGAAATTAAATCATACCGTGAAACGCTTGAAGTAATTACAGTAGACCAACGTCTCCTTGATTACGTAAAAGACGTATCCGGTGTAGAAGGTACGGCTATTCGTAACTTCATCGATATTCACGGCTTCCGTCCAGAAAAAGAACGAAAAGCAGAGCTACGCAAACAAAACGGACTTTCTGTTGAAGATCCAATTATGTTTGTTCCACGTCGTCTTACACGTAAAAACGGCGTTATCTACCCTGCCCTATCACTTCCAGCTGTGTTAGAAAAGCATCCAAACGTGAAGCTGATCTATGCAGGAAGCGGTGAAGCACGTACAGAAATTGAACGTATCGTCTCTGAAAAAGGATTGCAAAACTCCGTTACTCTTCTTGGTGCTGTCGCACATGAAAAAGTAAAAGAGTACTATGCGCTTTCAGATATCGTTCTTGTACCGAGCGTTCACTCTGCTGGGGTTGAGGAAGCGACGTCAATCTCTGCTCTTGAAGCAATGGGATCTGGTTCACCGTTAATCGCCTGTGCGGTTGGTGGACTAAAAGAAATCGTTGAACCTGAGCGTGATGGTCTATTAGTAGAAGAGAAAAACGTTAAAGAGCTATCGGATGCGATGAATTTCCTTCTTGAGAATCCTGAAAAAGGTGCGGAGCTAGCGAAAAACGCCCGCGCTAAAATCGAAGCTGAGTACTCGCACGTTGCTGCGGCTGAAAAGTACGAGCAGATTTATTTGAAGGCTTTGGCTAAGAAGGGTTAATTGGAATAATTTTACTAATTTGTCGAATGGGGACAGACCCCCACTCCGTTAAAGCATTAAAGAAAAGGCGCTCCCGTCAAAAACGGGAGCGCCTTTTTATGTTGTTTCATTTATCTTACTTCATTCCTGCATAAGGAACGACTACGCCAATATCATCACGTAAGTATACTTTTTCTACACCAATCACGTCTGACTGAATTTCATGCCAGTAGTGACCACCCGCATCAGGTGCTGTCGTTTTTCCGATAACGGTAAACGGCGTACCTACTGTTTGATATTCGTATGCAATGCTTTGAGATGTCGTAGGTGCTACACGGAAGTTAGCACCAGGTTCTTTCGTTACACCAATTTGATAACGTCCGAAATCCTTTTTGCCAAGGGCGCTGTCTACTTCAAACATCCACCCTGCAATTTTCTCTCCCCAGAACGGATCTGTCGCATAGTGTGCATTAAGTCCAACGGCTTTGTTTCCTGGTTGCGCTCCTGCAAAGAAGTTATTCCCTGGCTTGTAGCTTAAGTAGCTGCCGTTTAGCAACGCCGTATAGTATTGAATACCATCTTCAAACGTAGCGAATGTGTGCATTCCTTTTTCCGCTTCTCCGTCAAAAGCGCCGATACCAAATAAGTTTTTCTTTTGGAGCGCTGTTGCATTCATCGCTTTTGAGCCGGAAGCCGTGCTTTCATGAATCGCATGAGAAAGCAAATACAGAGCGTTAATATGATAGTTGGCTTCTGCTTCTTTAAACGCTGCACCGAGATTAGCTAAGGGATTGCTTGGATCCATATATTTTTTCACGTAGCTGTTCAGCTCTTCAGCCGTGTAAGCACTTGTCGTTCGAACAGATAATTGATTGAAATACTGATAAGACGTTGTTACCGCTTTACCATCCTTCGTATAAAAATCGTGGCCGTTCGGGCTATAGTAGACAACGCCTTCTTTTAATGCTGACGGAACCGCTCCATACTCAATTCTGTGTGAAATACCTGCTCCCGACGTATATGTATAATGGTACAGAACACCGTTTTCTGCTTTATAATAATTAAGCTTTACTTTGTCAGCTGTCGTAAGCTGTAATTCAGAGCGTTTTGCATATCCTACTGCACCGTTTACTTCTACTTTTACAACCGCATCATTGCCCTTCACTAACTCATACGAAAGTTCTGTCTTATCCGCTACGCTTGTCAAAAACACGGATGCATTCGTATTTTCGTCTTTATAAATTTTAAGAGCTTGTCCAGAAGTGTTGGCATAAGCAATCCCGCTTTCTGCTGGTGCTTCTGGTGTTTGATGTTCAATGAGATTTAGCATACGTGAAACGAACGCAGCTGATTGGGCACGCGTTGCGAGTTCTTTCGGCGAAAATGCATAGGTACCGTCTCCATTTGAATTACCACGGATAATCCCATACGCCGCAACCTGCAAAATAGATGGACGAAATGCCTCTCTTACCTGTCCCATATCTGAAAAGGCAAACGCTGTTTTTGCTTCAGAAACTCCCTTGAAATCCAGCGCTTTTTTCACCATATAAGCGGCTTGCTCACGCGTAATGTCCTTATTCGGTTCAAACGTCGTCGCTGTATAACCACTTGCTATACCTGAACTATAGGCGCTGTAGATATCTTTTGCTAACGCTGAGTTCTGTGGAACATCAGAGAAATTCCCTTCACCTTTAGGTAGATCAAGCGCACGTGCAATAAACGCGACAAACTGTCCTCTTGTCACATGCTCTGAAAGCTTATAATCTCCGTTAACTCCTTTTAAAATTCCTCTGTTAATTAAGTCCTGCACTTCCATTTGAAGCGCACTTGTTGCGCTCACAACTGTGGAGGCTTGTACATCCTTTATGACAGGTGCACCGCTTAACAGCATAGCGCCAATAGCCACACTACTTGCTATCTTCTTCATTTGTTCTCCCCCTTTTACTACTGTTACCTTGCCTTTGCTTACAAACCATTTTCATAAAAGCTCTTCTATTCCACCTGCATGCTCAGGATTATGATTTTCCATGGTCATAGAACAGCTCTTACGATGAAACATCTATTATTATACTATTCTTCCAATTGATAATTCTCTTTTTATGGTAATTTTGTCGAAATCTTTGTCGAAAGGGTCTGTCCCCCACCCCACTAATGAACGAAAGTATTCATATAAAAAAGAACAGCCCTTATTAAAGAGCCGTTCTTTCTCATCTCATATTCTTAGTAGTTTTTCGGTACATACGTCATTTCTTGAATGTTATCTGCTCTCGTATAAGCACTGTTATAACGAATGTCATCAGATACAATGTTATACCAGCTATATCCGTCAGGCTGTGAGGAGTTTCCAAGAATAATGAAAGGCGTTCCTAAATCAGGGTATTTATAGAGGAAGTTTGAATCCACCGTTGCCCCTTCACGGACATACACGCCTGATTTAACCGTTAGCCCAATGTTATACACGCCGTAATCTTTTCCGCCTAAAAAGCGATCCGCGCGGTACATATGCCCAGATACTTTTTGACCCCAGAACGGATCAGAGGCATACATCACGTTAAACCCAACTGACTTATTGCCAGATACCGATCCATTGAAATATTTGTTCGCTGGATCTGCATAGCGATTGTTCATATATTCTCTGGCATACGTGTTAATGCAATCTTCATACGTTTTAAATGCTTTTGCATCCCCGCTTGGATCGCGATCCGTTGCATTAATTCCGTAAATGTTCTTTTTCTCATCCGCAATTTGACTTACACCGTTCGGACGAGTTAGATTTGTGCTTTCCGTTAAAGCATGTGCCATTAGGTAAAGGGCATTGACGTTGTAAGATGCTTCGGCCTTTTTAAAGTACTCCCCTAACGTACCAATTGTGTTTACTCCCGATTTGGCTGGGAAATTCTTTTGAACATAGTTATTTAATTCTTCCGCCGTATAGTTTGTTTTACTGCGAATTGGCAGGTAGTTAAAATATTGATAGAAGTTGCCGATAAATGTACCTGCTTCATCGTAAAATGAATAGCCGTTTGGACTATAGTATTTCTTTCCGGACTCTAGCTGTGCCGGTGCAGGGCCGTATTCGTAGCCTACATAGGTGTCGGTTGTAACGTTATAAAGGCGATGCACAAGCTTACCGCCTGAAGCCTGGTAATATGATTTTGCAATGGCGTCTTTTTGATCGACTAGCTGGACTTGAGTAGCACTCACGTAGCCTACCACATCATTAATAGCTACTTGCACATAACCTGCTCCAGAGGATAAATAGCGCATCTCTGTATCAGCACTCACGTACGTAATATAGTCACCGCTTAAAACCGAGGTTGGATAGATTTTTAGGACGTGATCAGCTGTCGTCGGTTTTGCGTATGCAAGACCTAAGCTCGAAAGTTTTGGTACTTCTTGTGCTTCGACGAGCTTCAGCATTCTTGAGATGAAGGCAGCTGCTTCAGCACGCGTTGCTTGTTTGGTTGGGGAAAAGGCGTACGTCCCGTCAGGATTAGCATTTCCTTTAATAATTCCATAACCTGCAACCTGTAAAATAGAGGCTTGGAAGGACGGACTGGCCGTTGTTAAATCTGAAAAAGAAGCAGGTGTTGAAGGTGCGGTTACTTGCTTATAATCAAGTGCTTTTTTAATGATTGCAGCGGCCTGCTCACGAGTAATTGGCTCACTTGGATGGAACAAGCCATCCTTATAACCACTCACAAGACCAGCACTATATGCACTGTAAATTCCTTTTGCTAAAGCTACACTCGCTGGAACATCTGCAAAATTACCCGTTCCATCAGGTAATTTAAGTGCGCGAGAAATAAACGCAGCAAATTCTCCGCGCGTTACGATTGCATTTAGCTTGTAGTCACCGTTAGTTCCTTGTAGAATCCCTCTTGCGATTAAATCACGAACTTCATTCTCAAGAGCAATACCTGTAATACCATCATCAGCTGCTTGTGCTGTCATGAGAGGCGTTCCTCCTACTAATATGGCTCCTATTAGAAGGCTGCTTACGAGTTTCTTCATATTCCTGTTTCCTCCTTTAATTACCGTTACACAATGTTTTGATAACTAATCTATTTTCTAATTCCATATAATTCTACATTTGTAGACAAAATCATCTATTAAATTATCAAATATTGTTATTTATCGGAGTAAACAGGCATTTATTAATAGTTCTAAAGTAATTAATAGGAGCTTTTGGATGTTAATCAACTACTATCATATGCAAACTCTATCATTTTGTTCCTCTCATTCTGTTTGGTAGACGCCATGTCATGTACATAAAAAGAGCGCTGATCTCATTGAGATCAGCGCTCTTTTGTTCTCTTGGCTTATTTGCCTAGCTTTTCTGCATTTGCTAAGAAAATGGCAAAATCACCGCGAATGATTTGGTTATACGGACGGAAAGTACGATCCGGATAGCCTTCTGTAATACGGTAGTAAGCAAGTTTTTTAATCGAACTTGCGGCAGCCATGCTGCTTGAAACATCCTTGTAAGAACTTGTCGTCATATATTTTAAATCATAGGCTCTTGCTAAAAGAATGGCCATTTCTGCGCGCGTAACAAGTTGTTGTGGCTGGAATGTTCCATCTCCAAATCCTGAGATAATGCCTTTTTCAGCCGCAGACTGAATATAACCTGAACCAAAGCTTGTTTTCGGTACGTCGCTAAATTTTGTAGCTCGAGGTGTACCGTCTAAACCAATGGCACGTGCAGCCATTACAACTGCCTCAGAGCGTTTTAGATAAAGCTGTACGCCGAAGCGACCGTCTTGAAAGCCACTAACAATATGATAATGACTTAAATAACCAATTGAAGATGCAAAACGATCCTGCTTTTGTACATCTAAATAAGAAGGCTCTGTAATCATTGCCGAAATAGTTGATGTCCAGTCCCGTTCAAGCCCTCCTGTTACAACCGCTGCCTCGTAAGAATACGTTCCTTTTACGCCGTAATCTTCAATGGACGTGTTTGTGACGTTTGATTTTAAAAGCTGTCCATCACGGTAAATATTGTAGCTTGCTCCAGCAGGAAGCGCTGGTAGCGTAAATGCTGCTTTCCCCGTGCTTACGGCTGCTGACGGTGTGGAAACAGATTGACTATTTTTAAACATGGCTAGACCATATCCAAAATATTGATCTTTTCCCTTTGCTCCTAAATCAAAAGCCGTTGAATCTAACATATCACGAAGCTCTGCACCTGTTTTAAGCGGATACTTCTCTTTATAAAGAGCGAGAACACCTACAACAAACGGAGCCGCCATTGACGTACCTGTCATCCACGTGTAGCCATCACGCTTACCATCCCAATCGACGGATAGCGGAACCGTACTATAGATATCATCTCCGGGTGCCGTTACTTCAACTTTATCGCCATTTGAAGAGCTGGGAACACGTTTGAATTGGCTATTTACAGATGATACAGCAATGACACTGCTGTATCGAGCTGGGAACTGAACCGTATCGCCCTGTCCGGATGCTTTTCCTGTATTTCCTGCTGCTGCCACAACAAGAATGCCATTGTTATAGGCTTTATCAACTGCTCTATGCAGCATTGAATCATCTTCATCAGCTGTTAGGCTTAGGTTAATAACATCCATTTTATTTTGGATCGCCCAGTTAATGCCTGCTAAAATAGACGTTGTTGTTCCTTCCCCTTCGGAATTCAATGATTTTACAGCATAGATCCCTGCATTTGGTGCAACACCGACTATTCCAACAGAGTTATTTTGTGCTGAAATAATTCCAGCTACATGAGTTCCATGGCCTTCGTCATCCTGATAGCCATTTGGACAATAGCGAGTTCCGTAAGCATCCTCGTTAAAGCATGCTCCTCCAGCAACCTTCAGATCAGGGTGGTTACGATCAATACCAGTATCTATAATAGCAATTTTTACACCTTTCCCTGTATATCCGAGGCTTTTTGCTGTTGGCGCCTGCACCGCCTTGTTGGACCATAGCACCTGCTGTGGCGCTGTGCTATACCCTTGTGCTTCGTACGTCTTTTCTTCTGTTACTTCACTGACATTAGAATCAGCCTGCAGGACGGGAACAAGATTTGATGGCACGTTAATAGAAGAAACATGAAGCTCATCAAAATTATGCACGTCCTCTGCTCCTACTTGATTTAGAAGCTTTTGATCAATGTCTCCTTTAAAGGAAACAAGCACGCGCTCTTTTACCGTATCTGCAGAAGATGAGGTAAAAGAAAATGGAGAAACCAAAAGAGTGAAGCTAAGTGCAGCAATGGTCGTCATTTTTTTCATTATGGACATTTCTCCCTATCATTTTACTAAACTACTATTTTCCTCTTTATCTTAATGTAACCAAAAGATAAAAACAATTCTAGATTCTCTACTTAATTAAATATCCCTACGAGAAAAAAGAGAGAGGGTAATTTTACTAAATATACACGTCTCTGGTCGCTAATTCGGTGTATGAAAATAATAAAAAAAAGAGAGCCAAAAGCTCTCTTTTAAAAGATGTTTACTTTTCCTTCTGATGTGGAATAGATCTACGGGCGAACTTTATCGTATAGTGATGATACGTTATAACCGCTCGCTTTATAGTAATCTAAAATTCCTAGCACAATGGCTTCAGCAGCACGTTCTCGCCAAACGCTTGATCCTAGCTTTTTGGCATCCGTCGGGTTATCGATGAACCCTAGCTCTGCTAGACTAGATGGCATTGAATTGTATTTTAACACGTAATAATTAGCCGTTTTGACTTTTCGATCATTCAGCTGCCATTCTGTCAGTAACCGTTTTTGAATGCTTTGTGCTAGCAATTTACTTTTTGTGATGTATGGATTTGTTGCAGTAGCTGCAGCTCCGTAATAATATGTTTCGGTACCGTTTGCTGAGCCGTTAAATTTATTTGCGTGAATGCTAACAAACGCATCTCCGCCGTGACTTTTTGCCAGTACAGGGCGATCTTGCAGAACGATGAACACATCTGTTTCACGGGTCATGTAATAAGAAATTCCCATTCTCTTCAGGATATTGCGAACTTTTAGACCAGTATCTAACACCACGTCTTTTTCACGTAATCCACTACCTAACGCACCCGGATCTGTCCCACCATGACCAGGGTCAATAACAATGGTTTGTCCCGCTAATGGATTTTTAGTCGGCGGTGGCGTTGTAGGTACTTCCGGAACATCGACATCTGTCAGAGTCACATATTGCTTACTCACAAAACCTGTCACAGTCTTTGCTGTATTCGTAACTTGAATCCAATTTCCAACTGCATGTGATACATTAAGCTTTGTGCCTTTTGCAAAAGAGCTAATCGATCCATAGGTTGTAGAAGGTCCTTTTCGAACAAGTAGAGAACTTGCTGTTACTGTACCTTCTTGCGGATAGACAGGCTTGTAGTTAGGGCGAAGCTCATCATTAATTGCGCGCGCAACAAAAACCGCAAAGTCGGCTCGTTTAATAAGTTCTTTGCCACCAAAGTCTCCATTTGCCATTCCTTCTGAAATATGTCGAGACAACAATTCATTGATCGCTGCATCTGTTGTCGTTGCATGATAGCCAAATGCCTTGCTAATAAATAGGGCCATTTCTCCTCGCGTTACGTGCTGACCAGGCTTAAAGTAGCCGCCGCTATATCCATTTGCAAATCCTTTTTCAAAGGCAGATTGGATATAACCTGATGCAAAGCTTGTTGAGGGAACGTCCACGAAACGAGTTTCTCTTTGCGTGCCGTTTAACCCAACAGCTCGTCCAATAATGGAAACTGCTTCTGCTCTTGTAATGTCGCTGTTTGGATGAAAAGATCCATTAGACCCTGTAATAATATTTCCCTCTGCTAAATAATAAATTTCTTTTGCAGCTCGGTAACTGCTACTCACATCGCTGAACGTTGTGGCGGCCTTTACTGGGATCGTAAAAGCACTAATCAATAAAACCAAGATGGCCAAGACAATGGTGCTTTTGTTCTTCAATTCTTCCTCTCCTTTCAGAATACAACTGCCATAATCTAGTATATATTAAACAATGAAACTATTAACATATAATAGAATCATTAGTAACTTCGACTAATTATAGAAATTCTTAATAATATTCGAGGTAATTAGTCCCTTTTTAGGGATAAACAGAAAAAATAGTTCTAATAGCTCATAAAAATATAGCAATTTGCACTAATTCCTATCCCCACAAAAAAATTATGCGCTCGAATGCATCATAAAAAAACGGGTAGAACCGAACTATTTTGGTTCGGTTCTACCCATTTACTGATTTCGTACCAATTCTTTTATGTATGCTAAAAGTGGTTCTCTTAATTCTTCTCGTCGAAGGGCATAATCAAGGTTAGCCTTTAAAAAGCCTATTTTATCTCCTACGTCATATCGATTCCCTTCAAAAAGATAGCCTACCATTTCGTGCTGCTCGCTTAACTGAGACAGCGCATCCGTAAGCTGAATTTCTCCTCCAGCCCCAGGAGCCAACGATGCTAAAACATTAAAGATATTAGGGGTCAAAATATATCGGCCCATAATGGCGAGATTAGAAGGCGCTTCTTGAACGCTTGGCTTCTCTACTAGTGATCGAATTGGTATAACTGTTTGACCACTTTCATACTCTCGTGGATGAAGAATTCCATATTTGCTTACGTCTCCCTCTGGTACAGCCTGTACGCCGATCACAGGGCATTCATATGTTTGGTACACATCCATTAACTGTGACAGTACGGGTACATCTGAATCGATTATATCGTCCCCAAGCAATACCGCAAATGGCTCATCTCCAACAAACGTTTTTGCACGGTGAATTGCATCTCCCAGGCCCTTAGGCTCTCTTTGGCGTATATAATGAATATTGGCTAAGTTTGAAATACGCTGAATACCTTCTAACATGTCCCACTTTTCACGCTTACTAAGCTCTTCTTCAAGCTCATAGGATTTATCAAAATGATCTTCAATTGCTCGCTTTCCACGTCCGCTTATAATCATAATGTCTTCGATTCCAGATCTCACAGCCTCTTCAACAATATACTGAATTGTTGGCTTATCAACGATCGGAAGCATCTCTTTTGGCTGGGCTTTTGTAGCTGGTAAAAATCGGGTGCCTAGTCCTGCTGCTGGTATAATGGCTTTACGTATGTTCACTATGCTGTCCCCCCTCATCTCTATTATAGAAAAATTATATGCTATTCATCGACTTTTAATAGGCACTTTTTACACTTTGACGTGACATCCACTTTAAAGTTTACCTTTTACCTGACATCTTGTTAACATCTTCTTAATTCAGACGATATGTATAAAAAGCTGGGAGCACCACTTCTTTGTCACTCCCTACAAAACCGCAATAAATCTACAAAATAAGACAAAATAACTAAAAAAAATTCACGAAACGTGTTCAAGAAGATCATACATAGATCTTTAGAATGTATAATTGAACATATAATTCCAACAAACTATTTACTTTCACCATTTAATTGTCATATTATAGTAAAGTAATAAGAAAAAAGTAGAATAACTAAATAGTATACTATTGTCACACTTACATATATTTGAAAATTCTGAATTCAGGAGGATGAATATGAAAAAGAAAGTCTTATCAATGACTGCTTTTGCAGCAATCGGAAGCGCATTTCTATTCCACTCGCACGCTTCAGCAGATGAAATTAAGGTACAATCTGGTGATTCTCTATGGGGATTATCAAAAAAGTACAATTTAACGACCACTGAATTAAAATCACTCAATAAGCTAACCTCTGACACAATTCGTATTGGACAAACCCTATACATTCCAGGTAAAAATGCGCCTGTGTCTTCACCGGCCAAGCCTACGTCAAACAAACCATCCGCCTCAGCTATTGTCTCTACTTATAAGGTAGAGAGCGGAGATAGTCTTTGGAAAATTTCCACTAAATTTAAGCTGTCTATAACAGACTTGAAAAGGCTAAATAATTTGGATAGTGATCAAATTTATGCTGGGCAAACATTAAAAGTGTCTCGTACAAGCAATACACCTACAGCACCTGTTGAAACAAAGCCTGCTCCTAGCACACCAAGTACAGGTAACCAAGCAACTAATACATATACCGTAAAAGGTGGAGATAGCTTATCGAAAATCTCACGCTTATTTAATGTATCAGTCGCAAATCTGAAAGCATGGAACAACTTAACATCAGATGCTATTTTCGTTAATCAAGTGCTAACTCTTCATAAAGCAAGTAGCGCTAGTGATTCACCGTCTGCTCCGGTAAGTGATAACGGCATTGACGTTTCGAAAATGATTAGTGATGCGAAAACGTTAATGGGAATTCCATATAAATGGGGCGGTAACACAACGTCTGGATTCGACTGCAGCGGAATGATCAATTACGTATTAAATAAGCAAATTTCTGTTAAGCGTCTTACAACGGCAGATTACTGGAGAATGTCTACGTCTGTTAGCGATCCACAGCCTGGAGACCTTGTTTTCTTTACGACCTATAAAGCTGGTCCGTCACATCTTGGAATTTACCTTGGTAACCGTCAATTCCTTCATGCTGGATCTTCTACAGGGGTCACGATCTCAAGCCTTGATAACAGCTACTGGGCACCTCGCTACTTAGGGGCAAAACATTTTAACAATAACTAATATACACAAGTAGAAGCACTTGGGATGTCTCCTAAGTGCTTTTTATGTGAAGTAAAAAATGATCATTTTAAATAGGCGGATCGAGAGGCCTAGAAATGTGTAAGTTAACTCAACAAGTCCAGATAGTAGTTCAAAGATGTGAGTGCTACTCATGATGGCATCACTTTAACACCTCCTTGACTCAAGATTACCATAGGGAAATATGTAATTTTTGACTTTTATTGCAAAAAAAGAGCCGGCAGCTGCCGGCTTAGGGTTGAAGGTATAAAAAATGAATGAGAGGGTAAACCTATTTTCTTTCTTGGGGGATGTAGACGAGGGTGCTGCACCGTTCATGCATTTGTTACATGAACGGTTTTTTAGAGGAGCGCAAATTTCCTCTTTTTAGTAGAAAGTTAGTAGCAAGGGTGTGCATCACCTCCTTTCATTACCGTTCATTTTTATAAGAAAGCCTGTTCCTGAGATGACGACGTTTCCTGGGCTTTCCCACTCAGAAATTTGACGCTCTCAGCAATAATTTCCGTTGTGTATACACGCTGCTGCTGGTGATTATCATAGCTTCTTGTTTGTACTCGCCCTACTACTCCGATTACAGAGCCCTTTCGGCAATAAATCACCGTGTTTTCTGCATTTTTTCTCCATAAGGTAAGAGTGACAAAATCTGTATGAAAATCTCCTGCTTGATTGCGAAAATTACGATTGACTGCCAAGGTGATTTGGGAATATGCTGTACCATCTGATGTGTTTTTTAGCTGAGGATCTTTTGTAAGTCTTCCAACGAGGGTCGTTTGATTAATCATTGAGTTCATTCCTTTCGCAACACGGATAATAGGTTAAATAATATTAATCTTTCGACATCTTATGCTATAATGAAATAAAATTTGATTATGATCTTACGATGTGAGGAGGAACAAAAAATGAAGACATTTAAATTAGTAGCGCTAACTGTCGTAGTAGGAGAAGAGAACGAAAACCGCCATCCCATCGAGCTTCTAGATGGATTAATTATTAATCAGGAAGATGGAGAAAACCATTGGACGATTGAGGCGTTAGTTGAGAGTAAATACGTGGAGCTTTTCCAGGAACTAGATGATGAAAAGAAACCGTTTACCATTCAAGCTACGATTACAAAGCCTAGTAATGATCCTGCTACATTTAAAGTGAGCGTTGCTAAAATCACTGTATTTGAACACACGGTGAGCATTCTGTTAGATGGCATCTTGCTTGCGCGCAAGCTAAGCATTGCCGAAACGATTCTAGAAGACCTAATTAGTCGAGGGTTAGAAGGAGAGCAACTGCTTGAGCATTTTAAAGAGAGAATTCATTACAAAACCATTCCACATTCAAAATAGCAGAGATTAGCGATTACAAACAGGTGTCCTTTTTTTAGAATGATGACGCCGTTGGTCTTTTCCTAAAGGCTGAAATACGTATACCTCGCGCTGTTTACCTAATAAAAAATGATCGGTATGGGATCTTTCCAGCTGATTATAACTACGCTGTCTTCTGCTTAAATAATATTTCGTCAATATGCAATCCTCCTTTTTATTACTTAATTGTAATAATAATGCATTTTCCATAAATTTCAATATCACATTTTCAACCAAAATGTGACAAAATGCCCTTTTATTCGTAAATCTCGACAAATGGGATTTATTATCACTACAGAGGGTTTCTTTTCTCTATTTTAGATACTTACTTATTTATACAGCTGGTTCCTTACTGAATCTTACGGTTTCACCTATTTCGTAACACAATCTCAAGAAAACGTTATATTTATTCATCATAGTGTTTTCCTTTTTTACAAGAAGTGACTTTTTCGCACATTTGTAGAAATGTGCTATAATCGATCAAATTTTTGAAATGAAATGGATGATGTTAATGAATGTAATTGCCAAAAATGTCAGACGAGGACGTAAAAGACGGGGATTATCACAAGATGAGCTAGCGTTAAAATTGAACACCTCTCGCTCTAAAATTACCAAATGGGAAACAGACAAACAACTTCCTTCTATCGAGGATATTATGATGATTTGTGATTTATTTGATAGTAGCATCGATAGCTTCGTTGGTTACAAGGGCTGCAAAAGCTCCAGGAAAAGTATCTTAAAGGATGCGAATCACTTCTATGGTGCCACACCGTTTTTCGAAAATGAAGTAAAAGAGTTGCGAGAGCTAATGGAACAGTATCCTTCTTTTCATCAGCTGATCCAGTTGCTTATTTCTCTTCCCTCTACACAACAAGAAACCTTCATTCCATCTTTGTGCGAGTTTATTAAACATACAGCCTCTCTAAAAAACAACTAAATGCTTGCCCATCTTTTCACTTTTCTTTACAATAAAAGAAAGAAAATCAGGTGCTGCCACACCTGATTACAGTCGCAAATGAAACGAACCATTTTGAAGCAGTAGCTTATGTCGAGCTACTGTTTTTTCTTAAACATCATGATGAGCGATACGATAAATGTCAGCATTGCGAGAACCATCATATTCGATTGCACGAGTAAATTAAGACTCTCAAACACTGAAATAGTCATCATCCCCCTTCGTAAAGAGTGGAAAATTATTCTTGCGACTGCTGATTTTATCTTATCACCTCTTTTTAATAAAATCTATCATTTTATCGAACAAACGTTCCATTTAGTTCTTTTGACCTTTTTTTGTTCGCTTTTTCTCCTCATACAAAAAGACGATTAGCAAAAATGCTAACCGCCTCAATCTATCATCAATTAATTAGATAACGTATCAATAAGATAACGTGCTTCAAGCTTAGAAGAGTAATCGATCTCTTTTCCTGTCGATTTCGTAAGCTCTTCAAGTTTATGTATTTGTTCCTCTGTAGGCTCCTCAGCTAAGATCTTTTCGATTGTCTCATTGATCTTTCCTGCTAATTCTTCATGAAATATAGGATCTGCCTTCGTCTCAGCGTCTAAATTCTTAAACCAAGATGCGTTTTGCTCAATATACTGTTTCCATTGCTGGATGAAGTCATTTATATCAAACTGATTTTCATTCCATTGAATGTTACTCATGTACTGTTCAAATGCAATATGAATAGAACGAGTAATACTAATTTTCGTTCCTTGTGGTAGATTTTTTAGCATGAATGATTATAGCCTCCAAACTTTTTTTTCACTTATTTGTTCTTCTTTCCTGCCAATTCTTTGTCCGCCTTCAAAGCACTAGCAAGCATTTGAAAAATCAGATAAGTTGAACTAACCTTTATCATTCTAGCAATAAATTCATTTAACAACAAGAGATGGAAGTCATAAGGACTTCCATCTCTTGTGTTCTTCATTTTTTACTATCGTTGATCCCTTACTTTTATACTTATCGTTACGGCTAGAAAAGGTCATAAACATTCCGTAGAGTTCTAAGCATCGATCAAGATGTAGACGAAATTTCCTTAAGCTTTGTCTCCTAAAGCAAACGTAATGTCCACTTCACACGCTACTTCTCCATCGACCGTTGCAATTCCTCTTCCTTTACCAATTGATGCACGTACGCGCGTCATTTCGACTTCTAAACGCAGCTGATCGCCTGGTCGTACTTGGCGCTTAAAGCGGCAGTTATCAATTCCTGCAAAGAAAGCAAGACGTCCACGGTTTTCTTCTTTTTTAAGCATGGCAACTGCTCCTACTTGAGCAAGTGCTTCAACAATTAACACGCCTGGCATAACCGGAAAGTCAGGGAAATGCCCATTGAAAAACTCCTCGTTCGCTGATACATTCTTAATTCCAACTGCTTTTTGACCTTCTTCCACTTCCAAAATACGGTCAACTAATAAAAATGGATAACGATGAGGAATAATATCTTTGATTTCTTGAATATCAAGCATGTCCACACACTCCTTCTAATATTTTACAAATAATTTAGATCATAACCATTTTACTATACTGAATCTCTCGTCAAAACACAAATACAACCTAAATAGAAAAGAGGACAATCACCGATCGCCCTCTTCCTTTTATGATCGTATTGTATTCACAAGTCCCATCATTTGATCAGACATGGAGATCGCTCGTGCATTGAATTGGTACGCTTTTTGTGCCATCGTTAAGTTTGTCATTTGCTGACTCACGTCTACGTTCGACTGTTCTAGCGCCTTCGTTTGAACAATACCATTACGATTCGCTCCTGGTGCTAGAGGAGTGAGTACATCAGCCATTGTGACATTCATTGCTCCTAGGTTAGGAAGCTGAAAATGATTGTTTCCCTTTGCTTCTAAGAGCTGTGGTTTGCTCACTTGAACGATTCCCAAATCAATAGACTGCTTCCCTGCCGGTGTTGTAACCTCTAAGGCGCCTGATGATGTAATTTGAACGTCTGTTGCGTCTTGTGGAAACATAATCGGATTTCCTGCTGCATCTAGCACTGAATTCCCGTCTCGATCAACCAGCATAGACTGTGTGCCATTCGGTGAAATGTAAAACGCACCGTCTCTCGTATACTGCGTTACCTGTTGACCGTCTTGATTCACACGTACTTGAAAGAATTGATCCTCTTGCTGAAGAGCTGCATCTAAAGCACGGTTTGTTTGAATGAAGGAGCCCTGATTCATTTGCAGATAGGTTTGCGAAAGTTTCGCACCGGAACCTTGACGAATTCCATAAGGCGTTAGGCGTCCCTGCTCCTTCTGCTGATCAGGCTGATTGTCAAACTGCTGATAAAGAAGGTCACTAAAGCTAACGTCCCTGCTTTTAAAACCGTTTGTATTGACGTTCGCCAAATTATCACCGATAACATCAATCTGATACTGAAGCTGCCCCATCGTATTAGACGCATTAATCATTGAACGATTCACAATCATTCTCCTTTGTTCTACGTAGTTTTATGTTCATATGCGTTAACGCAATCGCCCTACTTCATTTACAGCTCGATCCATACTGCGATCGTATGCTTGTAAAATCTTTTGGTTGGCTTCAAATGAACGGTAGGTAGTCAAAAGCTCTGTCATCGTTTGAGACATGTCTACGTTTGAACCTTCAATAAAGCCTTGATGTACTTGAAAGGAAACACCATTTGCTGTTAAAGCAGACGGAAGAGCTTGATTATTTGTCATATGATAATAACCATTTCCCTCTTTCTCAAGCGCCATCGGATCCTGTGCATAGGCAAGGCCAACACGTGCAACCTGCTGATTATTTTCCATAATCGTTCCGTCGTTCCCGACTTGAAAATTCGCGCTTTGAAGCTGAATTTTAGCCCCTTTTTCATCTAATACGTAGTTGCCTTGATTTGTTGTTAAGAAGCCCTGTCCGTCCAATGTAAACTTCCCATCACGTGTATAGCGAGGCTTTCCATCTTCTCCTTGAACAGTGAAAAAGAGTGTACCTTTACGTCCTGTTTTTTCATCTGCAGGAAGATTTCCGTCTAGAATAGCAAAGTCTGTCGGCTGCTTTGTTTCACGAAGATCTCCTTGAAGAAAATTTGGCATGTTCTCCTGCATATAGACTCCTGTATTAATCGATCCAAGAGTCTCCTTCGGAGTAGCTGAATCACCGTTCTCTTTTGAAAAGCTACGGTTATTCATACGCTGTAAAAGCATATCAGGGAAAGCTCGCAGTGATGCTTGATCAGCTTTGAAACCAGGCGTGTTAGCATTTGCCAAATTATTCGTTAATAGGTCTGTACGGCGTTGCTGAGCAATCATAGCGGATGAAGCTGCATAAAAACCTTTGAACATCACTTAGTCACCTCAAAACTTGGATTGGATAGAAGCAAGTTAAATCAATCGGCATTTGATCGTTGCATATGATTTTACGTGTTACAAGCTTAGTTAATTGAACTGACGTCGCGGTAGCTTATCCATGTTATCAAGCATGATACCCGTTCCAATTGCCACACAATCCATTGGACTTTCCGCAATGAAGACAGGTACTTTCAGTTCTTCTGCAAGAAGCTGATCCATCCCGTGTAATAATGCACCGCCACCTGTTAAAATGACTCCACGATCTATTATATCTGCAGAAAGTTCTGGTGGTGTTTGCTCTAGGACACTTTTAGATGCTTGCACAATGACCGTTACGTACTCACGAAGCGCTTCTTCCACTTCTTGAGACCTTACCGTTACTGTACGTGGTAAACCAGATACCATATCACGGCCGCGAATGTCCATTTCTTCATTACGAGAACCTGGGAATACGGTACCAATTTGGATTTTAATATCCTCTGCTGTACGTTCCCCGATTAAAAGCTTGTATTCACGTTTAATGTAGCTTAAAATTTCCTGATCGAAACGATCGCCTGCCATTTTTATTGAGCTTGCCGTTACGATATCGCCCATGGAAAGAACCGCTACGTCCGTCGTTCCTCCACCGATATCTACGACCATGTTTCCGCTTGGTTGGAAAATATCCATTCCCGCTCCAATTGCGGCTACCTTAGGCTCTTCTTCAAGATAAATCTTTTTGCCCCCGCTTTTTTCAGCAGCTTCACGAATCGCTTTTTGTTCCACTGATGTAATGTTCGTTGGGCAACAAATTAAAATGCGAGGCTTTGATAAAAAGCCTTTTACATTTAGTTTATTAATGAAGTATTTAAGCATTGCCTCTGTAATATTAAAATCGGCAATTACGCCATCTTTTAAAGGTCTCATCGCAACAATATGACTCGGAGTACGTCCAACCATACGTCTCGCTTCTTCACCAACCGCTAAAACTTTTCCATTATTTTTGTTTATCGCAACCACAGAAGGTTCATTGAGTACAATCCCTTTCCCCTTCACATGAATTAATACGTTCGCCGTGCCAAGATCGATGCCGATATCTTTTGCCAACATCCGTTAATTGCTCCTTTCAAGCGCCATTTTTCCTATGACCTCTGTCTTTTTTTCCTAATTAAACATTTTATCATAATTTGGTTATACATGTAGAATTTTACGGAAAAATATTTCTAACGAATGTTGCTTTTATGAAGCGAATATGATTGTGATAGATCACTTTAGACAATTTGCACTAACAGCTACTAGCTAGTTTAGCAGTGATTGTAACCGAAAATCCCTCACAAACGCATAATTTCCTAGTCAGTGAAAAACGCACCTTCATTCTGTTTTAACGGCACAAACTAAAAGCCCAAACGTGAAAATACTCTTCTCACATTTGAGCTTTTATGATCGATCTATATTCACTTGGCTGGTTCCTCTTGTAACTCTTCTTTTTTGTACTTTAACTTTGTGGCTTCACCGCCACGCAAATGTCTGATTGATTTATGATAATCAAGAATCTCTTTCACTTCGTTTGCTAATTCAGGATTAATTTCTGGTAGTCTTTCCGTTAAGTCTTTATGGACAGTACTCTTCGAAACACCAAACTCCTTCGCAATAACGCGTACAGTTTTTCGAGTTTCTACAATATACTTTCCAATCTTGATAGTTCTCTCTTTGATGTAATCATGCACACCACTCGACCTCCCCAAATTGGATGTGAGAAGCGTGAAATGAGATTCGCTCTGACAACACGAAGAAGGATAATCTTGTAACAACTCCTCACTACATGATAGTCGGGTCTCCGATGTCATATGACGATCCCTCACCTCATACATTCTCTTTGTTAGGTTTGTAACAGTTTATTAGCTTGGTTGAGGATATATGCTATAAATGTCAAGCGGGACAAGGATTTTATCAGATTTTTTTTACTTTTTTGCGTTTTTAACCCCATTTAAAGAAAAAGAGACCTTTTTCGAGCAAATATTCATCCCTTTCCTGAGGAGACTAGGATAAATCTTCTCCGATAAAATCACACATACCAATCAAACAACAACTTTCATACAACAAGAGAATAGAAGGAATATGTAGCAAAATAACGAACTGGTCGCTCTAACGAATCATTACTACTATAAAGAGACGTCTAGACGAGCACTCTTTTGACAAGACCTTTTCTAAACACTAAGGATCGGAGTGACGAGGAAGCTCAGCGCTCGCCCCGTGGAAAGCAAAGCGATCTGTAGCGAAGAGACGGACTTGTCGCTTTTAACAATTCCTCTTTTAAGAGACTCAAATGATTGAGACAAAACACTAATAGCTTATGACCATTAAATACACTAAGGATCGGAGCGAAACTCCTACGGAATTAGCGAGTCAGATGAGATCCCGTAGGATGCGTAGCGACGAGGAAGCTCAACGCTCGCCCCGTGGAAAGCGAAGCGATCTGTAGCGAAGAGACGGACTTGTCGCTCTACCAAAGAACCATCAGTATAAAAGACTCCTATTCAAACAAGCACTCATATAACAAGACCTTTTCCAAACACTAAGGATCATAGCGAAAGATGCAAAGACTCCTACGGGATGAGCGAGACAGATGAGATTCCGCAGGACGCGCAGCGATGAGGAAGCTCAACGCTCGCCCCATGGACAGCGAAGCAATCTGTAGCGGAGGGACCGACCTATCGCTTTTAAAAAGATCAGCCACTCCAAAGCAGACTTCGTCATCAAAATGACCTATTCATCTCAACCGTCCTCATCGTCTGAACATCGGGCCCGGAACGTAAGATGCTCCACTCCTGCAGGACTAGCAGGTCAGGTGAGATCCCGCAGGATGCGCAGCGACGAGGAAGCTCACCGCCTGCCCTGCGGAAAGGGAGCAATCTGTAGTGAAGGGACCGACCTATCGTTCTAAACAAGTACCACTATTACAAAGCCACTCATTTGACAAGTCTGTTTCTAAACACTAAGGATCGGAGCGAAAGATGCGAAGACTCCTACGGGATTAGCGAGTCAGATGAGATCCCGCAGGAACGGAGTGACGAGGAAGCTCAGCGCTCGCCCCGTGGAAAGCGGAGCAATCTGTAGCGAAGAGACGAACTCGTCGCTCTAACGAATCATTACCACTATAAAGAGAAGAGACGTTTAGGCGAGCAACCTTTTGACCTAACCTTTCCCAAACACTAAGGATCGAAGTGAAAGATGCAAAGACTCCTACAGGATGGGCGAGTCAGATGACATCCCGCAGGAACGGAGTGACGAGGAAGCTCAACGCTCGCCCCGTGGAAAGCGAAGCAATCTGTAGCGAAGAGACGAACCCGTCGCTCTAACAAAAATCAACTAACGCACCACAAAAAAGCCGCTTTACCGGAATACTCTCCCGACAAAGCGACTCTCCTATTATTGACCAGTTGATTGATCTTCATCAGACGATGATCCATCATCTGTTGTGTTTGTTTGATCCTTTGACTCAGTGCCAGTTGAAGGCTGCTTTTTAGACTGCTCGTCCGTAGACTTTGTCCCTTCACCTGTACCTTGCTCAGTTGTATTTGAATTTCCACCCTCAGGCGTTGTTTCAGATACTACCTCCGCTTTAATCGTAGCCAATTGCTTGCTGAATGAATCAGTTGGGTTAACCGCTACGCCATCTTTGCGTACTTCAAAATGAAGATGCGTTTTTGCTTCTGCATTGTAAGTACTCTCACCAGCTTTTGCGATGACTTGACCTTGCTTCACTGTATCGCCAGCTTGAACTTTTACATCAGATAACGATTGATAGAAAGTCACTAAACCATTTTGGTGATCGATTTCTACCGTATAACCTAAGATTGGATCTTTCACTGCCTTCGTAACCGTCCCACTAGCTGCTGCTGTTACATCAAATGTTTTACCATCTTTCGCAACAACATCAATTCCTGTATTTTGATGGTACGTATTATTATAAAAGACAAGAGCTGCTTGCTGTTCTTTCTCAGATGCTGTGCTGCTATAGAATGGTGTTTTCACTTCTACGCTATTTTCTTTTACAACAGGCATAACTAGCTTTTCAACTGCATTGCTTACTTCAACTGAATCATGTTGTCCATGCTGTGGAGCATTCCCTGCTTTTTGCTTATCTTGATCGGCTGCATTTCCTTGGAACCATAATACAGCTGTGATGATGATTGCTGCACTGAATAAGTATACAGCTGGAAATACCCAACGTTTTCTAAATAATTTTTGAACTTTGGAAGGTTTTGTCATACGTTTATTTTCTTCCTCTCTCATTAATATCACCTCAGCAACCATTTTGAACAGAATCTACTAAATATATACATCGTCTAAAAATTTTTTCGATTATTTTCTGCAAGAGAGAAAGATTTTATGCAAAGAAATAGGAAGACCTATCAAATGAAGGGCTAAAAAGAGAAAAAGCGCACTCACGATGAGTACGCTTTTTACACCTTTATTATTTTTTTGCGGTTAGAGTAGATAGATATTTTGAAGCCTCCGCAATCTGCACATTTTTGTAATAAAAATGAATAATGTCCGTATACGATTTTCCGGCTTTCGCCATTCCGTCTGCACCGTACTGACTCATACCAATCCCGTGACCGTTCCCTTTTGTTGTAATTAAAAGTTCATTGCCTTTTCGTACCCACGTAAAGTCTGTTGATTTTAAGCCAAGAGCGCTACGAATATCCGTCCCTTTAAACGTCTTGCCGTCTATCTTGAGCTCATTCACACGTCCACCAGGAGTGCGTGATAACACCTTTCCAAGATCATCATTAATCGACACTTTCTTATTCGTAGCGGCATAGATCTTTTGCTCAAAGTCTGACACCGTCATTGAAGTTTGCGCCGTGAATTTTGGCGAGTCTTTATCCCATGGATTATCAATGCTTTGTAGATATGGCAGAGAAGATCCCCAGACGACTTTTGCATCTTCCGTACGTCCATTGCTCGTTGAATAGAACACAGCGTCAATAGGAGCGTTATTATAGACGATTACTTTCCCTCTTGTAGCCTCTACCGCTTCCGTGATTTTCTTCATGTTTTGATCGTAATCCGAACCCCAACGTATCTTTAGCTCTTCTGGACTAGCATACACTTGATCAGCCGTTGTATCACGTGCATCAAACTCTTGGGAACCTTTTTTCATTTTAAGCTCTGACCCATTTACAAGCTTTCTAACAATATACGTACGAGCAGCGAGGCTTTGTGCTTTTAAAGCCTCCATCTCAAAATCCGCTTTCATTTCTGATGCTACCACTCCGACTACATAATCTTCGAGAGGAACCTCTTCAACCTCCTGCTTTTTTGCTCGGTACACCGCCACTTCTACCGCTGGCTCTGCGGCGAGTGCTTGCAGCGTCCTTTGTGTATGTTGTTGAGAATCCTCTCCTAGTTTCCCTCCGGTTTGATCCGTAAATGGAATGACTAATACTGTCGGAATACATAAAATAACGAAGGATAGTATGGCGATAATTACGACGACAGGCTTTAAACGTTTCATCAATGATTGAGCCTCCACTTCATGAATTTAACCTCTTCTACTTCATTTTTATGGAGGTGGACAACCATTTATGACTGTAATTTTTTACGCAGAGGAGAATTAGACAGAGAATCAGAAGGGACGAGATAGAGACATACCTTTGTCTTTTTTATCATAAAACGACAAAAAAAAGAGACCCATTATAGGGTCACTTTTTTTATACGTTCATATCTGAAACAGATTGTTGGGCAGGTTCTTGTGTTGCTTGATCGTTTACACGTTCAATGTCTGCACCTAATCCTAATAACTTGCCGTGGAAATCAACATAGCCACGATCTAAGTGCTTAAGTTCTGTTACACGAGTGAAACCATCTGCAATCAGACCAGCTAAAACTAGCGCTGCTGCTGCACGAAGGTCTGTAGCAGATACTTCTGCACCTTGAAGCTTAGAAGGTCCGTTAATGATTACTGAACGCCCTTCAATTTTAATATCTGCATTCATGCGTCTGAATTCTTCCACATGCATGAAACGGTTTTCGAATACTGTTTCTGTGATCATGCTTGTTCCTTCAGCTGCTAGTAAAAGAGACATCATTTGTGACTGCATATCTGTCGGGAAGCCCGGATGTGGCATTGTTTTAATGTCAATTGGCTTTAACTTATCTGGACCAATAACACGTAGGCCGTCTCCCTCTTCGGTGATTTGCACGCCCATTTCTTCCATTTTCGCAACAAGTGAACTTAGGTGCTCCATAAGAGCTCCTCTTACTAATACGTTTCCGCCTGTAATTGCAGCGGCAACCATAAATGTTCCAGCTTCGATACGGTCTGGAATAATTGCATGTGTAGCACCATATAATTTAGAAACTCCCTCGATACGAATCGTACCAGTTCCAGCACCACGTACTTTTGCTCCCATTGCATTTAACAAGTTAGCTAAGTCTACGATTTCTGGTTCTTTTGCACAGTTCTCAAGGATTGTTGTTCCTTCTGCTAATGTTGCTGCCATCATGATGTTTTCAGTAGCACCTACACTTGGGAAGTCCAGGTAGATTTTCGCACCTTGTAACTTTCCTTCTACTTCTGCATCAATAAATCCATTTCCTACTTTTACTTTTACGCCCATTGCTTCAAAGCCTTTTAAATGCTGATCAATTGGTCGAGAACCAATCGCACATCCTCCTGGCAATGCAACACGAGCTTTTCCAGTACGAGCCAATAAAGAACCCATTACAAGTACAGATGCGCGCATTTTTCGTACATATTCAAACGGTGCATCCGTTTCAAGTTCTCTAGATGCATCTACAATTACGCGATTTCCTTCGAAATCTACCTCTGCATTAAGGTGACGTAATACCTCACTGATCGTAAATACATCGGAGAGTGCAGGTACATCATTTAGAATTGTTTTTCCATCACTAGCTAATAATGTTGCAGCGATAATAGGTAATACGGCATTTTTTGCTCCTTCTACCTTAACAGTGCCGTTCAGCCTTTTTCCGCCGCGGACGATGATTTTTTCCAAGGTATTCCCCTCCGCGTCCATTTTCTCTATATTAATATTCAGACGTAATAATGGGTGTGCCAACAACTACGGTTGTCTGACCGCCCAATCCAGTCTTTCGCAATGCTATTTGTAAATTCATCTTGTTGTTTTTGGTTGGCAATACTTCTTTCCACATTCCAGTATATGCGGACACCGAGACAAATGTCTCCTCAACCAACGATTCCACTGTTTTGGCCTTAAAAGCTTCCAACAGCTCATCCTTACCTAAAGACAAAACACTTTTCATATTATCATTGAATTGCCCTTTTACACAAGAGAAAATTTTGGGATTAAATGTGAAAATTTTATGATAGTTTTTTTGAAACTGATCATAGCCTAAATTCCACTGGTGCTTATCCCAAGCTTTTCCTGCCACATGATATAATATATACGAATCCGATGTTTTGTTTTTAAGGGTCGAAACCAATTGAACTTCTTCCATCATTTCAGAATCTTTGTTGTAATGCAATCCAACTGCTTTCCACACATCTCTTTCCCTTTTTAATTCCCATTTGAAACCTTTTAATGAAAATTTTAATTCATCACTTTTTTTGACGAACGTTTCTTTAGAAGTAACCGATGGAACCTCTTCTTTCGTATATAAGGACCATGATGTAACAGCAACATCTTTGTCCAGTAAAGTCTGTGCGATTTGCATAACAGGTACATCGTTATTACCTTTAGCTTGACTCACATAACTCCCATAATAAATGAAGAATCCAAGAAAGAAAATAGCCAAAAAGACACTAATTTTTTTATTCATCCCCGTCACGTCCTCTCCTATTCTTCATTTTTTCCAGAATAGGACGATAAATACTCGAAAAAACTCGTCATGTTTAGACATATGGGGATATTTTTTTATGCTTACACGGTTTTTAAAAGGTGAAATTTGGCTTATATTCCTTCTTTACACAGCGAGTTAAGATGAAAGCATGTTCGGAAGTTGCTGCGACCAAAATAAATAATCCAAAAAAAAATTACTTACGCTTGATCCAATCGCGATCGTGAGCAAAATCATCAATAATCGCGCTTGCGCTACTCGATTTGGTTTCATTGCACGCTCAATGTGAAAACCTTGCAATGCGTACCATGTGAGAGCGATAAAAAACAAATGCGAAATAAGGGTAATGAGTGCTTGCGGTCCAGATCCTGCAAACAATAGGATCCCCCCTTTTGAAATAAAATCGCCCTTTGTCTGTTAACAAGCTGCTACAGACATCGGGCGACACTTGGTTCCTTCTATATTAAACCACATTGTTCTATTTGCTTCAAACTCCAACTAAAATTATCCACTTTTTAATTAAAAAAATCTTTGAATTGATGCACTTCGTTAAAGAAAAACTGATACGCCACATTTGGGAAAATTCCAAGTACGATCGTAGCGCCGAGGCAAAGGACGGTTGAAAATAGAAGTACCCTTGGAACCCTATAGGTTCGCTCACGTTCAGCGGAGCGAAAAAACATTTGTGTAAAGATGCCAAAGTAGTAGTAATAGGAAATAACGGTGGCTAAAATCATGAGTGATACGATGATGTAATGTGTAGGCGACGTAGCAAGTGCGCCGAGAAAGATATTAAACTTACCGATAAAACCAGCTGTTCCCGGAATACCTGCTAGTGAGAGCAGAAAACCACTCATGACGATTGCTAAGTAAGGTGAGGTTTTATATAAGCCAGCGAAGGACGTAATCGCATCATCCCCATGCTGCTGTTGAATAATATGGATCACCGTAAAAGCCCCGATCGTCATGAAAAGATAGGCAAGCAGATAAAACCAGATGGCATCCATCATAAATGGTGATAAAACAGCAAAAGCTACTAATACATATCCCGCATGTGCAATACTAGAGTAAGCAAATAAACGCTTCATATTCTTTTGTTTCAGTGCCACTACGTTCCCAATCACGATCGTGACACCAGCTATGATGAAAAGATAATCTTGCATACCGTACAAAAAGGTGACGCTTTTTTGTAGCATTGGTACGTTCGCAAACACGCTGAGAAATACACGTAAAATTAGAACGAAACCTGCTGTTTTGGATACAACACTAAGAAAGGCCGTTACAGAAGTCGGTGATCCTTCGTAAACATCAGGAGCCCACATGTGAAAAGGAGCGGCAGCAATTTTGAACGTCAATCCTACCAGTACAAGCAAGAAAGCTAACACCGCAATAAACTCATAGCTTTGATTTTCGACTAGCACTTCTGAGATGGTAAGTAAATTTGTTGAACCGGTTATTCCGTATATATAACTTAGTCCAAATAGCGCAATAGCCGATGCAATGCCGCCGGTGATGACGTATTTTAAGGCCGCTTCGTTTGAACGGAGTGAACTCTTTTTTATGCCTGCTAATATATAGGAGGAGATAGAGAGAAGCTCAAGTCCAACGAACAGCGTGATTAAATCCCCGCTAGATGCCATCATCATTGCTCCTAATAGAGCCGTTAAAAAGAGATAATAGAACTCTCCTCGATGTTTAATCTCCTCAGAACGTTCATGAACTGCAATCAACAGCGTAAAGAACGCACCAATGAGTAATAGAAATTTAAAGGTAACCGCAAAGCTATCTAAGCGAAAGGTATCGTGTAGAATTGTAACGGGTAGTCCCTTTCGCAACAAGCACAGTGACACAAATGATCCGATTACGCCAGCAGCAGCCAAATAACCAAGCCAGCTGTGCTTCATCTTTTTTCCGACAAATAAATCAAGCAACGATAACAAAGTTGCGACACCTAAAATAATAAACTCCGGCATCATCGCTGACCACTGATAACTCAGTAACGTATCCATATCCACTTTTTCTCACCCCCATACCATGGTATCAAGCACCGGTTGAATCATATTCGTCAACAGGGATGGATAAACACCAATCCCGATAATAAGGAAGATAAACAGCAGTGCAGGTGCCCACTCTAGACGATTAAGGTCCTTTCCACCTACTAACTTCACTTCATTTCCGAACGTTATGCTCAAAACGGCCTTTAACACGTACACGGCCGTCAAAATCATCCCGAGCATGGCAATGCCAGCTAAATAAGGTGAGTGCTGAAACAATCCCATAAAGGCCATAAACTCACTAATGAAACCCGACATCCCTGGCAATCCAAGAGAAGCCAGTCCGCCTGCTAGTAAAAATCCCGATGCAATCGGCATATTTTTCGCCAGTCCGCCGAGCTTTGAGAGTGTCGTCGTACCTGTACGCTCGTATAAAACACCAATCAGGAAGAATAAAAAGGCAGCAATTAATCCGTGGGAGACGACTTGAAAAACAGCACCCTGCATCCCTGATTCGTTCCCTGCTCCTAATCCCATGAGGATAATCCCCATATGTGAAAGGCTCGAATAAGCCAGCACAAGCCTTAGATCATCCTGCTTCAAGGCCAAAAAGGCGCCAAATAGTAAGTTAATGACTCCGAGGAGCGCGATAAGAAACGACAGATGTGCGAACTGATCAGGAAAGAATCCAATTCCGAAACGAATCAAACCGAACGCGCCTATTTTCAGCAGCACGCCTGCATGAACCATAACAATTGGAACGGGAGCTTGAGTATGAACCTTCAGAACCCACGTATGCAGTGGAAAAATTGGTAGCTTGATACCGAATGCAATTAATAGTGCTATAAGTAACGTTAGCTTTGCTTTGTTAGAAAAAGCATCGCTTGATTGTAAAATCCCCTGCAGCTGTTCAATATTAGCTGTGCCTGTTTTCGCAAACAAAAGAACAAAGACGACTAATAAAATCGCTGATCCAATTCCGTTGTAAATAAGAAAGTAATAGGAAGCTTTTTCTTTCTCAAATAACCCCCATCGACCGATTAAGAAAAACATCGGAATTAACGTTACTTCAAAAAAGATAAAAAACAGGACGAGATTTTCTGCCGCAAATACGCCCATCATACCGATTTGGAGCGTAAGGAACAAAAGGAAATAGCCTTTCCAGTTCGTTTTGATTTTAAAAGATGCAACAGAAGCGAGCAGACATAAAAATGCGGTAAGTGCAATCATGAGGAATGAAAAGCCATTAATGCCTACTTCGTAAGAAACGGAAAAATATTTTCCGTACAGCTCTGGATCTCCGAAGCGAAACCATGTCGCCTTTTGTGAAAACGAATCATAGTTATGTCCCCCAGATGACTGAATATACAGTAGGACCATAAGCAGACAGGTAAAGATCGTAGAACCGACTCCTACTGCTTTAATCAACACTTCACGGTTTTTCGGGACAAAACAGATCAGGAGCACTCCTAGTAAAGGCGAAAAGATGATAAGACTCAGCAAGAACGTACTCATTATAAATACCCTCCTGTCACGGCAACGATTACTAGTAGAAGTACTAAACCAATTATCGCCACGAAACTATAGCGCTGTATTTGGCCATTTTGCACCGTTGATCCTGCTGATCCGATTCCTTGAATCGCATTGATTATCATTAGAATCACTCCATTTACGATGTATTGGTCAATTGCTTTTCCAATACGACGTATGAGGTGAACAAGAGCAATAATGGTTTTCTGATAAAGCTCATCCATATAATACTTTTCCTTTAAAAGCTTGTAGATGAATGGAGCGGACGACGAGAAGATGTCTCTCGAAATACTTTTCTTACCGTACATGAGGTACGCCAGGTAAATGCCTGCAAGGGATATAATCGTTGCCGTAATCATTAACCAAAGAGGCGCATGCCCTTCACTTACTAGCCCTGGTGCACCTTTTGTTAACCATTCAGCAAGGAAATCCCGCGGGACATTTACGTATCCTGCTACCACTGCTAGTACAGCAAGAACGCCCATTGGTACAATCATAATCATTGGCGAGTCATGAATACTTTTACGACGTTTGTTTGCTTCTCCTGTAAACACCATAAAGAAAAGGCGGAACATGTAAAAAGAGGTTAAAAACGCTGTAAACAGTGCAATCGCAAACAGTACATAATGTCCGCTAGACCACGCTGCTCCGATGATCTCTTCCTTACTAAAAAATCCTGATAAGAGAGGAACACCGCTAATCGCCATCGTACCGATTAGGAACAGGACACCTGTTTTTCGAAGCTTGCTCCACAGTCCTCCCATTTCTTCAATGTTTTGCGTATGCACGGCGTGAATGACGCTTCCTGCAGCAAGAAACAGAAGCGCTTTAAAAAATGCATGTGTGGTGAGGTGGAAAACACCTGCAACATATCCCCCCACTCCTAGTGCAAGCATCATATACCCAAGCTGGCTCATGGTTGAATACGCAAGCACCCTCTTAATATCCGTCTGCACAAGGCCAATGGTGGCCGCAAATAAAGCTGTTACTCCCCCAACCGTTGCCACAACCATCATGGCTGTTTCACTTGCAGAAAACAGTGGAAACAGACTAGCTACAAGATACACACCTGCCGCTACCATGGTCGCAGCGTGAATTAATGCTGATACAGGGGTTGGACCCTCCATCGCATCTGGTAACCATGAATGTAGCGGAAGCTGACCTGACTTTCCAATGGCACCAATAAAAATGAGGATGCTTGTTAGCGTAATGTAGCCAGAGGAAAGCGTGCCGTTTTGCACCGCTTGAAAAATTTGATCGTATTCAAAGCTCCCTACTTGCCAAAACAGAAGCATCATGCCAATAAATAAGCCGACGTCTCCGATTCTCGTCATGATAAACGCTTTTTTAGCAGCGGCCTTTGCTTCTTCTTTGCAGAAATAGAAGCCAATTAATAGGAATGAACCTACCCCTACAAGCTCCCAGAAAATATATAGCTGTAATAAATTTGGAGCAAGTACTAGCCCAAGCATCGAAAAGGTAAACAACCCTAAGTAGGAGAAAAAGGTGCCAATCCGCGCATCTTCTTTCATATATCCTTTGGAATAAAGATGTACAAGCAAACTTACAAGTGACACGATGACAAGCATCAACGTGTTTAACTGATTCACTTCAAATCCCATCGTAATCGACATACTGCCAACATGAAGCCACGTTCCCTCAGCTTTATAGGTTGCCTCTTTTAATCGATCTACTAGCACAAGTAGCGACAGTACAAATGATAGAAACACCAAAATAATTCCTACATAAGCACTCCGTTCTCTCCAGACTCGACCAAACAAAAGCAACACGATAAAGGAGATGAGTGGAAACAGCGGTATAAGCCAAGCATTTTCCATCATGCGTAAGCCATCCCCCTTTTATCTTTCGTTTATTTTTAACGCTTCATTGAATCGATCTCATCAATATTGATCGTTTTTCGGTTGCGATATAAGGAAATAAGAATGGCTAACCCTACCGCTGCTTCAGCTGCCGCAATCGTGATTGTAAATAGCGAAAAAATTTGCCCGGTTATGTTAGGCGTCACACCGTATTTACTGAACGCAACAAAATTAAGATTGGCTGCATTCAGCATCAGCTCAATCGAAATTAAGACGATCACGGTATTGCGCTTTGTTAGGGCACCGTATAGACCGATGCAAAATAAAATTAGCGCAAGAATTAAATAAGCAGGTAACGATACTTCATTCATGGTTATCAACCTCATCTTCATCTCGTTTTGCGAGAATAATAGCACCGATTAATGCGACCAATAGAACGATTGATGTTAACTCAAATGGGATAATAAACTTGGAGTATAGAGCTAAACCGATTTGCTTCGTATTTTCATTTTCAAGCGCTACGTTCTGTACAGCGGGTGATAAATTTTTAATCCCCATAAACATAATAAGTCCAAAAGCAAGTACGCCAAGAAACACACCGAATCGTCGCCAGCCACCTGTCAATTCGAGCGTCTGATCATTATGCTTTGTCAGCATGATACCGAATAACATAATAATGGTGACGGCGCCAGAGTAAATCAGCACTTGAACCGCTGCGATAAATTCAGCAGATAGCAATACATAGAGGCCTGCAATACTTAAAAAGGTAAATACGAGTGAAAGAAGCATATGAATAACTTTTGTGAGGTTAAGCATTAAAATACCGCCGGAAATAGCAATCGTTGCAAGCGCGAGAAAAGCAATGTATTCCCCCGACCACATTACACTTTGTTCTCCCGTCTTACATTTTCATCGTTTTCATCCAAC
The DNA here is from genome assembly GCF_022646885.1 of Priestia koreensis. Lineage (GTDB taxonomy): Bacteria > Bacillota > Bacilli > Bacillales > Bacillaceae_H > Bacillus_AG > Bacillus_AG koreensis_A. The sequence goes on from NZ_CP061868.1 coordinate 4,351,356, forward strand.
CACTGAAGATTTTTAAAAAGGTGATCCCGGCTATACTCTGCTAACTCAAAGTTATTTGTCATCACAATTGCTTCTGTTGGACAAACCTCCGTACATAAATCGCATAAAATACAGATCTCAAAATTAATATCATACGTATCAATGATTTTCCCTTTTTTAGTCGGGTCTGGATGCTTCTTTCCGGTTAGCTGAATACAGTCTGTTGGACAAATATTCGCACACTGATTACACACAATGCACTTTTCCGGATAAAATTTCTGAATGCCTCGAAATCGATCTGGCATTGGAATAGGCTCATTGGGATAATCATAGGTGACTTTCTTTTTCGTTAGGTTTCCTAAGGTGTATTTTAATCCTTTTACTAAACCAAACATCATGACTCACCCCTTTTTATTCATTAAAACCAAAGTACCTTGATCAGCGCGGTTAAGAAGATATTTGCTAGTGCGACAGGCAAGAGAACTTTCCAACCAAATTCCATCAGCTGGTCTGCACGAAGTCTTGGAAAGGTAATGCGAAACCAAATGAGTAAGAAGACGATACAGCTAAATTTAATCGCAAACCAAACGGCTCCTGGTATAAAGCCTAAAAATGCAACTGGATGCCACCCTCCAAGAAAAAGAACGGTCGTAAGAGCTGCCATTGCGAAGAAATACACATATTCAGCGAGCATAAAGAAAGCCCAGCGGAAACCTGAATACTCAACGTGAAACCCTGCGACAAGCTCTGATTCCGCTTCTGGAAGGTCGAACGGCGTACGATTTAATTCTGCGACGGATGCAATTAGGAAGACGATGAACGCAATTGGTTGAAGAAAAATAAACCACACGTCATCCTGTGCCCGGACGATGTCATTTAAATTCAAACTCCCCGTTAATAGCACCACTCCAAGAACAGACATAACGAGCGGGACCTCGTACGAAATCATCTGTGCGGCTGCCCTCATTCCGCCAAGAAGCGCATACTTATTATTGGAAGCCCATGATCCTGCTACAATTCCAATGGTGGTAAGTCCTGAAATCGCAATGTAGTAAAGCAGCCCCACTCCAATATCAGCAAACTGTAGCTTATCTGTGAACGGGATTGTCGCCAAAACCATAAAGGCAGGTGCAAATGCAATGACAGGAGCAATAATAAACAACGGCCGATCAGCTAATTTAGGAATGGTATCTTCTTTTAGTAAAAGCTTGAGCACGTCGGCTACTGTCTGCAAAAGTCCCCACCGTCCACCAACCTGATTCGGACCGTACCGTCCCTGCATAAAGCCCATGACCTTCCGTTCTGCTAAAATGGCATATGTTACAAATCCTAATACAACAAAAAGAAAGGCTGTTGCTAACCCAAAGAAAATCGCAAAATTCGTCAAGCTGGGCGTTGATTCTAATAGGTGATTAATCATTACCCGTCCACCTCTCCTAGCACAATATCAATAGCGCCTAAAATGGTAATGAGGTTGGCAATATTTTCGCCTTTTAAAAGCTTCGGAAGTATTTGCAGGTTGTAAAAAGAAGGTCTGCGAAACTTTAAGCGATACGGCTCTTTTTTTCCTTCACTCGCAATATAGCAACCTATCTCGCCACGAGGTGATTCGATTCGTACAAACGCTTCTCCTTTAGGAGGCTTTACAATCTTCGGCACCTTTGCCATAATCGGGCCCTCAGCAGGAAATTGCTCAACGGCCTGCTCAATGATTTTTAATGACTCCTCTATTTCTTCAATGCGGCATTTGTATCGTGCAAACGCATCTCCCTCGGTATGGACAGGTACATGAAAGGTGAACCGATCGTAAATAGAGTAGGGCTCATCTTTTCGGAGATCCCAATTCACTCCCGTACAGCGCAGGTTTGCACCACTTAATGAGTAATCAAGTGCCTCTTGTGCACTGTAAATCCCTACTCCTTTCACACGATTGAGGAAAATTTCGTTTCCTGTTACGAGGTCATGGTAGCCTTCTAGCTGTTTACGCATGTAGGGAACAAACTCACGGACCTTTTCAATCCATCCCTCTGGTGCATCCCACTTCACGCCTCCTACTCTCATGTAGTTAAACGTTAAACGTGCACCGCTGAGCTCATTTAAAAGATTGATAATGACCTCTCTTTCACGGAAGGCATATAGGAATGGACTAACAGCCCCAATATCAAGCAAATATGTACCCCACCATACGAGATGACTCGCTACCCTTCCTAGCTCCATTGCGAGCACACGCAAATATTCAGCCCGATCTGGTAAAGTAATGTTCATCATCGTCTCCACTGCGTGACAAATCACATAATTATTCGTCATCGCCGATAGGTAATCCATGCGGTCTGTATACGGAATAATTTGTGTATATTGCAGGTTCTCAGCAATCTTCTCTGTTCCTCTATGAAGATAGCCAATGACAGGGGTCGCTTCTGTAATAATCTCCCCGTCAATTTTAATAACGAGACGGAACACCCCGTGAGTACTTGGATGCTGAGGACCAACGTTAAGCAGCATTTCCTCTGTTCGTATCATGCCTTACACCTCCACATCAAACGGCTCATAATCTTTGCGTAGCGGATACCCAACCCAATCATCTGGCATCATGATACGCTTCAAATTAGGATGTCCGGTAAACGTAATGCCTAATAAATCATATGCTTCTCGCTCAGGCCAGTCTGCACCAGGCCAAAGCGGCTGTAAAGACGGTACTTCCGGACGCTCCCGATCAACCTTTACCTTTAGGGCTACAGGCTTTTTATGCGTATAGGAATACAAGTATACGTACACTTCAAAGTGCGTTGAAAAGTCCGTTCCGTGCAACTCAGAAACATAATCGAACTTAAGCTCCTCATGTGTTTTAAACAGTTGTGCGACTGCATAATAAGCGTCTAATTTTGCGACGATAGTAGGTACACCTTTTGATAAACGATTAATGTAGGAATCTTCAATGGCTGTAGGTGTAAGGTGTTTTGAAATAAGTGCTACGTATTGATCTAACAGTGGTTGATGGGGGGATGGTGGTAACTCCTGATGATTTTCTTCCTCTTTTTTTGGTATGCCAGCTCTCGCCTTTGCCGCTGCAGCTGCCTTTGCCTTTGCAGCCGCAATTGCCTTCGCTTTTTCGCTCTCTTGATCATCACTAGCGGACATGGGGCTTTCGCTTTTTTGCTTTGCTAAAGCTTTTGCTTTGGCGGCTGCCGCAGCCTTTTTCTTCGCCAGGGCTAGTGCGTCTTCTTCTGTTCCTTCGCTTTCTGATTCAGCTTCTTTTTCCTTCTGCTTCGCAAGAGCCTGCGCTTTTGCTTTCGCGGCTGCCGCAGCCTTTTTCTTTGCCTGCGCTAGTGCATCTTCCTCTGTTCCTTCACTTTCTGATTCAGCTGTTTTTTCTTTCTGTTGTGCAAGAGCCTGCGCTTTTGCTTTCGCGGCTGCCGCAGCCTTTTTCTTCGCCAGGGCTAGTGCGTCTTCTTCTGTTCCTTCGCTTTCTGATTCAGCGGCTTTTTTCTTCGCCAATGCTAGCGCGTCTTCCTCTGTTCCTTCGCTTTCTGATTCAGCTTCTTTTTCCTTCTGCTTCGCAAGAGCCTGCGCTTTTGCTTTCGCGGCTGCCGCGGCCTTTTTCTTCGCCAGGGCTAGCGCGTCTTCCTCTGTTCCTTCGCTTTCTGATTCCGCTGCTTTTTCTTTTTTCATCGCTTCTAGCTTTTCTTTTGCCTGCTCCTTTGCTTTAAGAGCCGCTGCTTTTTTTTGTTCCTCGAGTGATGGTTGTTTTCCGCTCACCTACATCACCCTCTTTCCTGTCTTCGCTTCATACCTAATTTTCTCTTTCAGCTTATTGATTCCGTAAATGAGCGCCGCTGGATTTGGTGGACAGCCTGGAATATACACATCTACCGGGATAATTTGATCTACCCCTTTTACTACTGCATAGGAATTTACGTATGGTCCTCCAGCTGTTGCACAAGACCCCATCGCAATCACCCATTTAGGTTCTGGCATCTGATCGTAAAGTCGTTTCACAATCGGCGCCATTTTTTTCGTAACGGTTCCAGAGATAATCATAACGTCCGATTGTCTAGGGGAGGTTCGAAAAAATGAGCCAAAGCGATCTAAATCATAATGAGACGATCCAACGCCCATCATTTCAATTGCACAGCAGGCTAGACCAAACGTTAAAGGCCAAAGAGAATTGCTTCTCGCCCATGCTTTTAACTGTTCAAGAGTGGTAAGAAAAATATTTCGTTTCATTTCCTCTAACTCTTCTTTAGCGATTGTTTGCATATTTAAATCCATTTCAACACCTTCTTCTTCCAAGCGTATAGAAGTCCAATAAGTAAAATAACCACAAAGATCAGCATCTCAATTAAGGCAAACAATCCTAGCTGATCAAAAGCAACTGCCCAAGGATACAAAAAGACCGTTTCAACATCGAAGATTACAAATAATAAGGCAAAAATATAATACCTCACATTGAATTGTACTCTCGCATCGTGAAACGGTTCGATACCACTCTCATAAGTTGTCTGTTTCCCTGCTGTAGGTGCGTGAGGCCGAAGTACTTTCCCTATTGTCAATGCTACAATGGGAAGCAAAAGACCTAAGGCTAAAAAGATGCATACAATCATATAATTATTCGCATATACGTGCTGCATGTCCGTCTTCACACCTCCTAAATTGAAGGAATTTTCTAAAAATGTAACCGCTATCATTGTATCAAAATCTCTAAAATTTGTCGATTGACCCTCCACTTTTACATTCCTAATAATGAAGTTTTCAATGTACATTCCTTTTATATCTATGCGTGTCCATCCTATAAAATACGTTTGTTTTCCCTTATCTCCCCTCAGCTTTCATTCCTGACCATAAGAAACCCGTATTAACATTACGCAAATTAAAAAGACTCCGTGTGTATGAACGGAGTCCTTTTACAAAATGAAAGAGAGCTATCGCTGAAGTTTTACATGATACAATGCTAGAACTAAACCAATTACTAAACAAATTAATCCGCCTATACCAGAAGTTATAAATGACAGCCTGTCTGAGAAAAACAGCTTACTTATGGAAAGAAATAAAATCAATATCCATCCGATTAGATTTATCATTCTCACCTGTGTCATTGTAATCACCCCTATTTCATCCAATCCTACCACAATGATTTATTTAAGTAAAATATTGTATAAAGAAGATGAAATAGGTTTTTAACATTACGTATTTCTTTGTAATTAGAGTCATTTTATCCATACAGAAGGATTTTCTAGTAAGGAAACTACATAAAAAGGTCTCGTTCAAAATGAACGAGACCTGCATCTAAGCTCTTCTTAGTAATTTTACGATTAATACGATTAAAGCGATCACAAGGAGGATATGAATAAGTCCTCCGCCTGAGAAATCAAATAGAACACCTACTAGCCAAATTAATAATAAAATACCGATAATAGTCCAGATCATTTTTTATCACCCCTTATTTAATACGATGTCTCAGCTTTGTTCTTTTTATACCCCATGTTTTTTTGTTAGAAACTCTTCCACCAAAAAATAGTTGGTTTTTCAGATAAAATACGACAAATGATTCAATTTTTTAACAGTTTATTTACATTTAAGAACACAAAAAAACCTCTAGAAACGAGTCTAGAGGTTTTACGTTATTACATTTTTCTTTGGCTAACTTCAATACGATTGATGGCACGATTTAATGCCAGCTCCGCACGTTTGAAATCAACATGATCCTTTTGAGCGCCTAAGCGACTCTCGGCACGCTTTTTAGCTTCTTCAGCACGTACAATATCAATTTGATCTGCTTTTTCAGCAGCTTGAGCTAATATTGTTACGTTGTCAGGTCTTACTTCAAGGAAGCCTCCGCTAACTGCTACAAGCTCCGTACTGCCACCTTTTTTCAAACGAACTGCTCCGATTTTTAATGGAGCAACTAAAGGAACGTGTCCAGGTAAAATACCAAGCTCACCGCTTTGAGCTCTAGCACTTACCATTTCCACATCGGCATTATACACTGGGCCATCAGGAGTCACTACACTGACATGGATTGTCTTCATTTAATAACCTCCTATGTCCCTTAAATTAAACTTCTACTCCCATGTTCTTCGCATTTTCAATTACTTCTTCAATTCGACCTACTAAGCGGAACGCATCTTCTGGAAGATGGTCATACTTACCAGATAAAATATCTTTGAATCCACGGATCGTTTCTTTTACAGGTACATAAGAACCTTTTTGACCTGTGAACTGCTCCGCTACGTGGAAGTTTTGAGATAAGAAGAACTGAATACGACGAGCACGTTGTACAACAAGCTTATCTTCATCAGAAAGCTCATCCATACCTAGGATCGCGATAATATCTTGAAGTTCTTTGTAACGTTGTAATGTTTGCTGTACTTGACGTGCAACACCGTAATGCTCTTCTCCAACGATTTCTGGAGATAATGCACGTGAAGTAGACGCTAATGGATCTACCGCAGGATAGATACCCATTTCTGTTAATTTACGCTCTAAGTTTGTTGTTGCATCTAAGTGAGCGAAAGTTGTTGCCGGCGCTGGATCTGTATAGTCATCGGCTGGTACATAGATCGCTTGGATAGACGTTACAGAACCTACATTTGTAGATGTAATACGCTCTTGTAATTGACCCATTTCAGTTGCAAGCGTTGGTTGGTAACCTACCGCTGATGGCATACGTCCTAATAGGGCTGATACCTCAGAACCTGCTTGTGTGAAACGGAAGATGTTATCGATGAAGAACAGTACGTCTTGTCCTTGCTCATCACGGAAGTATTCTGCCATTGTTAAACCAGTTAATGCTACACGCATACGTGCACCAGGTGGCTCATTCATTTGTCCGAATACCATTGCCGTTTTCTTGATAACCCCTGAATCGCTCATCTCATGGTATAAGTCATTTCCTTCACGTGTACGCTCTCCTACACCTGCGAATACGGAAATACCACCATGTTCTTGTGCGATGTTGTTGATTAATTCTTGGATTAGAACCGTTTTACCTACACCGGCACCACCGAAGAGACCAATTTTACCACCTTTAATGTAAGGTGCTAATAAGTCTACAACTTTAATTCCTGTTTCAAGAATTTCAACTTGTGTTGATAATTGCTCGTACGTTGGTGCTTGACGGTGAATAGCGTCGCGGCGGATACCTGCTTCTAATTCACCATCTAAATCGATTGAATCACCTAATACGTTAAATACGCGTCCTAATGTCACGTCACCTACAGGTACAGAAATAGGTGCACCTGTATCTTCAACGTCCATTCCACGCATTAATCCATCTGTTGAAGCCATTGCAATGGCACGAACTGTGTCATCACCTAAGTGAATCGCTACTTCTAGGGTAACATCAATACTATTTTCGCTCGCATCTTGAGCGTTATGTTTAATTTTAAGGGCATTATAAATCTCAGGAAGATGGCCACTATCGAACTTTACGTCTACGACAGGACCCATAACTTGAGTAACACGTCCTTTTGTCATCAACTTTCCCTCCTAACTTGCTATACACAATTCTTGATTGAAATTGTCTATTCGAGTGCAGCTGCTCCAGCTGTGATTTCGGTAATCTCTTGTGTGATGGCTGCTTGACGAGCACGGTTATATGAAAGCGTAAGGCTGCGGATAAGTTCATTTGCATTATCAGTCGCACTCTTCATCGCTGTCATACGAGCGGCATGTTCACTAGCTTTTCCATCAAGTAATGCACCATAGATTAGACTTTCCGCATATTGAGGTAAAAGGACTTCTAGAATTTCTTCTTGGTCTGGCTCAAATTCATAAGAAGTTAGCTTTTTCTCACTTACGATGTCTGTTAATGGTAACAATTTCGTTTCCGTTACTTCTTGTGTCATGGTATTTACAAAGTGATTGTAATACATGTATAGCTCATCTAACGTTTCATCAGAAAACAGCTTAACTGCTTGGCTAGCAATCGTTTGAATATCAGAGAATGCAGGCTGATCTGGAAGAGCTGTAATCTCATGGAGAACTGGGATTCCTCGGTTCTTGAAGAAGCTAGCCCCCATACGCCCAATTGCAATAATCTCATATTCATCTGCTGATTGATGACGTTCTTGAATATTACGATAAACAAGTCTCAGTACGTTACTGTTATATGCTCCAGCTAGACCACGGTCAGACGTGATTACTAAGTAACCCGTTTTCTTAACCGAACGTGCTTGTAGCATTGGATGACGAGCATCAGTACTTCCAAGCGCAATGTTTGCCACCACTTCTTGAATCTTCTCCATATACGGAACAAATGCTTTTGCATTTTGCTCAGCACGGTTAAGCTTTGAAGCAGATACCATTTGCATGGCTTTTGTAATTTGGCTTGTTTTCTTTGTAGACGTAATTCTCGTTTTAATATCGCGTAATGATGCCAAAGGTTCTCACCACCTTTTTACCCTCGAACATTTTTGATCTATCAAATGGTGCAGGGCATAATGCCCTGCTACATCTCATTATTCAGAAACGATAAATGTCTTTTTAAATTCTTCGATTGCTTGGCTTAATGCTGATTCTTCAGGAAGCTTACCAGTCGTTCTGATTGTGTCTAGTAGTTCCTTCGCATTTTGGTCCATCCATGTTAAGAATTCATCTTCAAAGCGAGTAATATCTTGAACAGGAATGCTGTCTAAATGACCTCTTGTTAAAGCAAATAGAATAGCTACTTGCTTTTCAACTTTTAATGGTTTATTTAGATCTTGTTTTAGTACTTCTACTGTACGAGCACCACGGTTTAGTTTTGCTTGTGTTGCTTTATCAAGGTCTGAACCGAATTGAGCGAATGCTTCAAGTTCACGGAAAGATGCTAAGTCAAGACGAAGCGTACCCGCTACTGATTTCATCGCTTTAATTTGTGCAGATCCTCCAACACGTGATACTGATAAACCTGCATTGATCGCTGGGCGTACGCCAGAGAAGAACAAGTCTGATTGTAAGAAGATTTGTCCATCAGTGATGGAAATTACGTTTGTTGGAATGTAAGCAGAGATATCGCCTGCTTGCGTTTCAACGAAAGGTAATGCTGTTAATGAACCTGCGCCTTTCGCATCAGATAATTTCGCTGCACGCTCTAATAAACGAGAGTGTAGGTAGAATACATCCCCTGGATATGCTTCACGACCTGGAGGACGACGTAGTAATAGAGACAGCTCACGATATGCAGCTGCTTGTTTTGATAAATCATCATATACGACTAATACGTGTTTACCGTTGTACATGAATTCTTCACCCATTGTTACCCCAGCATATGGTGCTAAGAATAACATTGGAGCTGGTTGAGAAGCAGAAGCTGTTACAACAATTGTGTAATCAAGAGCTCCGTGCTTACGCAACGTTTCTACCGCATTACGTACAGTAGATTCTTTTTGACCGATCGCAACATAGATACACACCATGTCTTGGTCTTTTTGGTTTAGAATGGAGTCAATCGCTACAGATGTTTTACCTGTTTGACGGTCTCCGATGATTAATTCACGTTGTCCACGACCGATTGGTACAAGTGCATCGATCGCTTTGATACCTGTTTGTAGAGGCTCGTGTACAGATTTACGGTCCATTACACCTGGTGCTGGACTTTCAATTGGACGAGTTTTTGTCGTTGCGATTGGACCTAGTCCATCAACTGGTTGACCTAATGGGTTAACAACACGACCGATTAGCTCCTCCCCTACTGGTACTTCCATGATACGTCCTGTGCGTCGAACTTCGTCTCCTTCACGGATATCGCGGTAAGGCCCTAAAATAACGATACCTACGTTATTTGACTCTAGGTTTTGTGCCATACCCATTACACCGTTTGAAAATTCGACAAGCTCACCAGCCATAACGTTGTCAAGGCCGTGTACACGTGCGATACCATCACCAACTTGGATTACAGTACCGACATCACTTACTTTAATTTCAGACTGATAATTTTCAATTTGCTTTTTTATCAGTGCGCTAATTTCTTCAGCTTTGATGTTGCTCATCAATTTCACCCCTATCTACGATCTATGCTTTATTAAAAACTAGTTCACGTTGAATGCGCTCTAATTTGCCATTCAAGCTACCGTCATAAATTCGGTTACCAATGCGAATTTTTACGCCACCAAGCAAGCTTGGATCAATAACGTTTGTAATTCGTAAAGATTGTTTGCCAACTTTTTTCGAAAATGTGCTAGATAGCGCTGCTTTTTCATCATCTGTTAATGGCTTAACAGAATAAGCAGTTGCTTCTGCCATATTACGTGATTCGTTCGCCAGTTCAACATAGTGCTGAACCATTTCAACCGTAATCGTAATACGATTTCGTTCAAGCAATAAGAATAATGTGTTTTGAACTTCTGGAAGTAGCGTTGAGAATGCATCCCCTACCAACACTTTTTTTTGTGCTGGTGAAAGCTTTGGATGTGTTAATACCTCTAAAAACTTAGGATTATTCTCCATTACTTCTTTTACAACTAAAAGCTCTGCTTCAATTGCATCAATTTTATTCTGTTCTTTAGCCAATTCAAAAAGGGCTAATGCGTAGCGTTTTGCAACTACTTGATTACTCATTGTGCATCGCCTACTTCTTTAATGTAATCCTGAATTAACTTTTCTTGATCTTGCTCAGAAAGTTCTTTTTCGATTACTTTAGACGCAATAAGAACAGATAATGAAGCTACTTGCTGGCGTAATGCCGTCATTGCTTGCTCTTTCTCTTGTACAATCTCAAGCTTAGCAGACTCTTTTAATCTCTCAGCTTCAGAACGTGCAGCAATAATAATTTCTTCTTTTTTATCTTCAGCAGATTTACGTGCGTTGTCCATCATAACTTGAATCTCTTGACGAGACTGTTTTAATAGTTCACGTTGCTCTTCAGCAAGCTTCTTTGCTTCTGCGTTGCTTTTTTCAGCTGATAAGATTTCATTTGAAATGTATTCTTCACGCTTTTTCATGATCCCCATTAAAGGACCAAAAGCGAACTTGCGAAGTAAAAGCAATAAGATTAGGAAAATAACTAACTGGTAAGCAACGTTACCCCAAGCAATTCCCTCGACTTGTCCTAGTATCAACACAAGGATTCACTCCTTTCAAAACTTTTACATTTTACAAACTACGAAAAAACGAAATACTCCTTCTTCATAAAGCAATGGCGAAGAAGGTCTTCACGAACGATCTTCGCCATTTATGTACGGGAGTAACTCCCTTTTATTACTTACCTAATACGATGAACGCGATAACTACACCGATGATAGGTAATGCCTCAACTAATGCTACCCCGATGAACATGATTGTTTGAAGTGTACTACGTAGTTCTGGTTGACGAGCAACTCCCTCAACTGTACGAGATACGATCAAACCGTTACCAATACCAGCACCTAGTGCGGCTAAACCAATTGCAATTGCAGCTGCGATTAAATTCATTTAAATATCCTCCCTTTATGGTTAAAAAAATATGAGTTTATACTTTGAAAATATGGTTAATATATTAATGGTCGTGGCTTACTTTGTGAGCCATATAAACCATTGTTAACATTGTGAAGATAAATGCCTGGATTGAACCAACGAAAATACTAAATCCTTGCCATAAAATCATCGGAACTGCTCCAAGGACGCCTCCAAGCACACTGCCTGTCCCTAGTCCTGCAAGTAGAGTTAACAAGATCTCCCCTGCATAGATATTCCCGTAAAGACGCAAACCTAACGTTAAGGTATTCGCAAATTCTTCAATAATTTTTAAAGGGAATAAAAAAGGCATTGGTTGGAAGAAACTCTTAACATAAGCCCCTGTTCCTCGCATCTTAATACCGTAATAATGAGTAAGAATAACAACCATAACCGCTAGGGTTAACGTGATTGTAGGGTCTGATGTAGGAGATTTCCACACTGCATTGTGGCCTACATTAATCATAAACGGTAAACCAAGCATGTTGGCTACGAAAATATACATTAGGAGTGTTATTCCTAGTGTTAAGAACCTGCCGCCAGTTTGCCAATCCATCGTACTGTTGATGATGCCTTTTGCGAAGTCAACGACCCATTCCATAAAATTTTGTTTTCCAGTAGGTCGAATTGCTAATCTACGCGTTGCAACCATCGCGATTATAAAAACGATTAACGCGGTAATCGTCGTCATAACGACGTTGGATAAAGTAAAGGTTAATCCAAAAAAGGTTTTTGTGATTTCACCGTGTTCCAACAGTAATTCACCTCTCTTCCCTGTTAGAAATATACTGAATGTAGACATAATCTATGATCATGACAAAATAACCTGTCAATAATCCCACAGCTAGGCTCCAAACTTCCATCATATTTTCATATCGAATCGCTAATAAAATCAACAGTCCAAATAATGCCAGTCGAGTATAAGTACTCACTACTTTCGGTCTCGCTTTTACCTTCTCGCCCTCTATCACCCGATCCAATAGCTTATCAATCTTAAAGGCTACTAGTCGTAAGCTGAAAAAACTCACAATTGTTCCTAGAATTAATCCGAGGAATTCTCTTTGATAAGAAGTAAACCCCCACCCTAGCACAAACAGCGCAAGTAAGTAGAACATATACTTTTTCTGACGCGTAACTAGTTGTTGGACAGTAATCATGAATTAAGAATCTCCTGAGTGAAATTTTTTAATGAGGTGAATCATTGCATAAATACCGGTTCCAAGACCAAGCAATAATCCGATTACGAGAAATAGCGGAAATGTGTGCAACTTGCTATCAATCCACTTTCCTAAGAAAAGACCGATTAAGATAGCGCCTACTAACTGAGAAAGGATTCCCGTCATTAAGGCCATTGCCTGAAAAGACTGCTGCTTATTTTGACTCATGAAAATATTCTCCCTTTTAACAATGTTTTCTATTTTCTAACTTTTCCATTGCCAATGCAACGATAAATATGATACTCGTATAACTTTCATATTTAATTAGAACATAGTGCCAGAAAAGGAAAAAAGCTGGCTGTAAAAATGAAAAAATATGGTGATTTTATCGCATTGAAAACCTTACCATTACTTTCCCCTGTAAGCATACAATAGCTACTATTTAATGTCAATGCGTTTATAGGGTAATACAAGGCAACTGTCATCAAATGTTCACAAATTAACATTGTTAAATAAATAGTATGAAAATAACGTACATAAAGATACAGAATATTAATTTAAGAAAGCGGATACAAATCCAAGCAATGTCAGGGTTTTTCCATAATCTATCATCATTGAATGAGTAAACATTCATAAGGTCCATTACCCAAAAAAGCCCTTGCTCCGAAGATTCAGTATGAGGATTCGTCAAATCTCTTCAAATTATGTCACATTTTTTTTCATTCTTACCCAACTCTTTCGATCTATTCATCGAAACTGGCAGGCTCTCTATTTATTAGCTATGTTTCCTTTCGTAGAGAAATCGTTTGCACCTAGCGAAATAAGATATTCTGGAATAACAAAAAGCATCTCCTGTTTCTACTGGAGATGCTTTTGCTTTATGACTTATGGACGAAATGATTCTGGCTTGTCTTCACGTTGTTTAAAATGATAGCTAATTGCATCACCAATACGCTTGGAAGCTAGACCATCACCGTATGGATTGGAAGCCTTCGACATAGCATCGTACACTTCTTTATTTGTTAATAATTCTTTTGCTAAGTTATAAATCGTTGCTTCTTCCGTTCCTGCTAACTTAAGTGTTCCTGCTTCAATCCCTTCAGGACGCTCCGTTGTATCACGAAGAACAAGTACTGGTACACCAAGAGAAGGAGCCTCTTCTTGAACACCGCCTGAATCCGTTAAGATAATGTGAGCGCGAGAAGCAAAGTTATGGAAGTCAATAACGTCTAACGGCTCAATGAGATGAATGCGTGGGTCTTGCCCAAGAACCTCATCAGCTAGCTCACGCACAACTGGGTTTAAATGAACCGGGTAGACAACTTGGACATCATCATGCTCGTCCACAATGCGTTTCACTGCACGGAACATATTGCGCATTGGTTCACCTAAGTTCTCACGACGGTGAGCTGTTAGAAGAATAAGACGGTCATCTCCCACCTGCTCAAGAACCGGATGATGGTAGTCATCTTTAACCGTTGTTTTTAATGCATCGATTGCCGTGTTACCTGTTACGAAAATAGATCCCTCTGGTTTATTTTCAGTAGTTAGGTTATTGGCTGACTTATCAGTCGGCGCAAAATGAAGGTCTGCTAACACTCCTGTTAACTGTCTGTTCATTTCTTCTGGATAAGGAGAATACTTATTCCACGTACGTAGGCCCGCTTCAACATGACCTACTTCAATTTGATTATAAAAAGCAGCTAAGCTTGCAACAAATGTCGTTGTTGTATCACCATGAACTAATACGATATCTGGCTTTGCTTTGCTCATTACATCATTTAAGCCTTCTAATGCTCTTGTGGTAACATCCATAAGAGTTTGGCGATCTTTCATAATGTTTAAATCATAATCTGGTGTGACATCAAAAATAGTTAAAACCTGATCAAGCATTTCACGATGTTGAGCGGTAACCGTTACGATCGTGTTAAATTCTTCAGGACGTTTTTTTAATTCAAGTACAAGTGGTGCCATTTTAATTGCCTCAGGTCTTGTACCGAAAATAGTCATTACGTTAATTGGTTTTTTCATGAGTGTTCACTCCAAGCCTGTCAGATTTTCTGATTACTAATTTCTCTCATGCTAATAATTAGCTTTCGCTTATTTTGTACCAAATAAACGGTCCCCAGCATCTCCAAGTCCAGGAACGATGTAACCATGGTCATCTAATTTTTCATCTAAAGCTGCAATATAAATATCCACGTCTGGATGAGCTTCTTTCACTATCTCTACACCCTCTGGTGCTGCGATTAGGCACATAAACTTAATGTTTTTAGCACCGCGCTTCTTAAGAGAGTTGATTGCTTCTACAGCTGAACCACCTGTCGCTAACATCGGATCAACAACGATGAAATCACGTTCTTCCACATCATTTGGAAGCTTTACATAATATTCAATTGGCTGTAACGTTTCTGGGTCGCGGTATAAACCGACATGGCCCACTTTGGCCGCAGGAATAAGTTTAAGAATACCATCAACCATTCCAATTCCTGCACGTAAAATAGGAACGATTCCGAGCTTTTTACCTGATAGTACCTTTGATTCTGTTCTACAAACCGGTGTGTCGATTTCCACTGACTCAAGTGGCATATCACGAGTAATCTCAAATGCCATTAAGCTTGCCACTTCATCAACTAGTTCACGAAACTCCTTTGTACCTGTTTGTTTATCACGAATATACGTTAACTTGTGTTGAATAAGCGGATGATCAAATACATACACTTTGCCCATAGTAATCTCTCCTTTTTTAGCACCCAGACACATGAAAATACCATTCATCTTCCTGAATGGTACGTTCTCGCTGGCTTTCCAATTTAAAATTATACATTGCGTCTATTTTACAGAAAAAGCAAACCGAGTTCAAGAGCGAACATTACAACACCATCATTTGTTAAACAATTGTGATTTAATTTTCACATTTGAGATGTTTTGAAAGAAACCATCCATAAACTGAGTGAGATCAGTCAACAAGGAAAGGCCCCCACCCTCTTTTTACTCAAAAAGGCTACAACTTCTCCTCCTCGCACCACAGAAACCCTCTAACAAACCACCCAAACCAACGCCCTACCTGACCACCTGATTCACCCAAAAAGGTCTACACAAGCGAATAGCGCCACCCCGCAAGGGAGGGCGCTATTCCTCTTTTGCTCAACAGGAACCTAACAACCCTTCCTCGCCTCACAGAAAATCCTCAACAAGAACAACCAAACTAACGCCCCACCAGATCTCCTAAAGCACAAAAAAGGTCTACACAAGGGAATAGCGCCAACCGGCAAGGGAGAGCGCTATTCCCCTTTTGTTCAACAGAAACCTAACAACCCTTCCTCGCCTTACAGAAAACCCTCAACAAGAATACCCAAACTAGCGCCCTACCAGACCACCTGATTCACCCAAAAAGGTCTACACAAGCGAATAGCGCCAACCCGCAAGGGAGGGCGCTATTCGCTTATGCTTTACAATCAGGACCTCACAGCTCTTCCGTGAGGTCCTAATTGTAAAGTGGATCAAAATTATAGGTGTGGATACATTGGGAATTTGTTCGTTAACTGCTCAACGCGAGACTTAGCTTCCTCTAACTTCGCCTCGTCCTCTACGTTCTTAAGCGTCAACGCGATGATTTCCGCAATCTCATCCATCTCGCTTAAACCGAATCCTCGGCTTGTAACAGCAGCTGTACCAATGCGGACACCGCTCGTTACGAATGGGCTTTCTGGATCATAAGGAATCGTATTTTTGTTTGCTGTAATCCCTACATCATCTAACGCTCGTTCAGCTACTTTCCCTGTTAAATTAAGAGAACGTACATCAATAAGAATTAGGTGGTTGTCCGTTCCACCAGAAACAAGTGTTAATCCTTGAGCTTGAAGTGCCTCAGCTAGACGCTGTGCATTATCAACAATTTGCTTCGCATATGATTTGAACTCATCTTGCAGTGCTTCTCCGAACGCTACTGCTTTTGCTGCGATCACATGCATAAGTGGGCCACCTTGAATACCAGGGAAAATCGATTTATCAATTTTCTTCGCGAACTCTTCTTTACATAAAATCATCCCACCACGAGGTCCACGAAGTGTTTTATGTGTCGTTGTTGTAACGAAATCTGCATATGGTACAGGATTTGGATGAAGACCAGTCGCAACTAGTCCTGCGATATGCGCCATATCTACCATTAAATATGCTCCAACTTCGTCTGCAATCTCACGGAATTTTGCAAAATCAATAGTGCGTGGATAAGCACTTGCTCCCGCAACAATTAGTTTTGGCTGATGCTCTTTCGCTTTGGCGCGAACATCTTCATAATCGATTACTTGCGCGTCACGGTCAACACCATACTCAACGAAGTTATATTGAACGCCGCTAAAGTTAACTGGGCTACCATGAGTTAAGTGTCCCCCATGAGAAAGATTCATACCTAAAACCGTATCACCAGGCTCTAAAATCGTGAAATAAACAGCCATATTCGCTTGCGCACCTGAATGCGGTTGAACGTTTGCATGCTCTGCCCCAAAGATCTCTTTTGCTCGATCACGTGCAATATCCTCTGCTACGTCGACATATTCACAGCCGCCGTAGTAACGTTTACCAGGGTATCCTTCTGCATACTTATTTGTTAATACAGAACCTTGAGCTTCCATTACTGCTTGACTAACGAAATTCTCAGAAGCAATTAACTCGATTTTTGAACGTTGTCTACCAAGTTCTTGTTGTATTGCTTTGTAAATTTGCGGGTCTTGCTGTGCTAGTTTCTCCATTTACTTACCCCTCCACACACTTTTAAAAGTAATGATATTTAAACATGTTCTCATTTTAACATGATTTTTCTTTTAGGGAATACCCCGAACGAAATTAGTTTATTTTTCTTTTTAAACTCCGTAATTTCCGAACATTAAACGCAATAAAAAGCTATAATGATATACTTTTTATTCATAAACTGCGCGTGCACCACCGATTAACTTTTGTCTCGACTTCGCTAACGTTACATGGGCACTTCCTAAGCTTTTGACAGAGCAACGTACAGGAACGGCTACATGCTTAATGTGCATACCAATAAATGTGTCACCTATATCAATTCCCGCGTCCGCCGTTATATGCTCGACTAAAACCGGATCGCTGAACTGCTTATATGCGTAAGTTGCCATGGCTCCACCAGCCTGATGTGCTGGAATAGCATGAACCACTTCCAAGTTTTTTCGAAGTGCTACCTCTCTCTCTACGACTAAAGCACGATTTAGATGCTCACAGCATTGAAAAGCAAGCCGTATTCCTGTTTCTTCTTTAAATTGTTGAAGAGCATTGTAGATGGATGTAGCAACTTCAAAAGTTCCCGATGTTCCAATTCGTTGGCCAATTACTTCACTCGTACTGCAACCAATAACGAAAAGATCATTTGTTTGCAATGATGCCTGTGATTGAAAATCATTTAAAATAGTCTGCAGTTCGTTTTGAAGGTTCTCCTGCAACGTAGTCATCTCCTTTTTCCATTTAACGATGTTTCCATTATTGTACACCAAAACGAAAAAAACCAGATAGCGTAGACTATCTGGTCAAAGTTTAAATCGTTGAATCGTACTGTTTAATTGAGCAGATTGCTCGGCAAGACTTTTCGTCACAGAATCAATTTGTTGAATGAGCGTTGTTTGTTCTTCGGTTGCTGCGCTTACTTCTTCAGCTCCTGCAGATGTTTCCTCCGCAATTGCCGCTACTTCCTGTGACTGCTCTGATGTTTCCTGAATCGTGTGCATCTGCTTATCGATCATTTCGGTAATATGATCAACTGCATCTGCCACCTGTAGCACGGAAGTAGTCATTTCTTCAAAGCCCTTTGTCGTTTCGCTTCCTTTATGAGCTTCTTTGTTTGCTGCTTTTACCTGATCAGTGATTTGATGTACAACCGTTTTTACTTCGTTCTGAATGCTATGAATAAGTTCTGTAATACCTTGGACAGCTTTCGCGCTTTCATCGGCAAGTTTTCGAACTTCATCCGCGACAACCGCAAATCCTTTGCCATGCTCACCGGCTCTTGCTGCTTCAATCGATGCATTTAGAGCAAGTAAATTTGTTTGTCCCGCAATATCACCTACTAAACCGATGATGTTCTCGACCTGCTTTGCATTCATCTCTAGTCGATGCACCGACTCTAGCGATTGCTGATTGTTATCTGCTAGGAGACGCACTCCGTCAATTAGTGATTGTGTGGCAACCTTATTTTGATCAAGCGTCCCTACCATTAATTGAGACAGCGTCTTAGACAAGTGTGCTTTTTCTCTCACTTCTTCAGCAAGAGAGATGACACGACCAACTGAGTCAGACGTTTCTTGAATAGCGACGGCAGAAGACTCTGCGCCTTTTGATATTTCATTGATCGTGCGATTAATCGTTTCGGCCTGAAGGGAAGCATCCTCTACAGAGTTCGAAATATGTAGAACCGTATGATTGGTCGTCTCAAAGTTATAATTAATTTTTCCAACCATTTCACGTAGGCTATAAAGCATGTCGTTGAATGCTAAGCCTAACGAACGAATTTCATCATCAACCTTTGAAACCTTTACGTCTTCATTAATGATACCTTGAGCCGCTTTTAGTGCTACACGTTCTACTTCCTGTAGTGGTTTAATAATAAATCCAGCTGCGACATAGGCTAGAAACGCCGACCACATCATTCCAAGACAGAGTGTTCCAATTGTAAATGCCTTTTCACTGAACCACTGATCCACAAAAGGATAAACAATATATAGAAAGAACACACTAGTGGAATACGTGATAAAAGCAAGTATTGAAGTAAATAATACTAACCGCAATCGCAAACTAAACTTATATTTTCTTTTCTCCCCCATAATGACCCCTCAATTTATATAATTTTTTCTCCTAACTTATCGATTAGTTCGTTGAGCTCTTCTAGCGTATAACGATAGATTGATAAGCTTCCACCAAAAGGATCTGCAATATCTCCTTTTATTCCTTGAACATATTCTTTTAACGTAAACGTTTTTTCAATCGCTCTCGGTGATTGAGCCACAACCATTTGCTTGTGACTTTCTCCCATTGTGAGAATATGCGTTGCCCAGTTGATCAATTCAAGATCTACCACCTGTGAGGAATGCTGATGACTAATTCCTTTTTCTAAAAGGGCTTCCGTTGCTTGAGTAGATGCTGAACTGCCATTGGCTGCAAATACCCCAGCTGATTTTACTTCAACATTAGGAAGTTTTTTTGCTTTTAATAGAGCTTCCGCCATCGGGCTTCTGCACGTATTACCCGTACAAACAAATAGAATTTTTTTCACAAAAAATCCTCCTTTGGAAATAATTATAAAACAAAAGTAGTAAAAAAGTAACAGAAAATAAAAAGGTGTCGTAAAAGAGTCATATTTACTCTCTAGGACACCTTCTACTATATCTTCTATTATAACTGAAACTTCACGAGGTAAACATCCTGATGCTCTACTTAAAATGGTAACAAAAGTTTAATCCCAAATGCCAATAGAATACTCCCACCGAGTGCCTCGCTATATGAACCTAGCCAACCTTGAACGCGTCTTCCTAGAAGCAAGCCAGTCCATGTTAATACCATGCTCATGATTCCAAACAAAGCAATGGTTAGTGCTGTTCTTGCGCCAAAGATTCCTAAGCTAAGACCTACAGAGAAACTATCTAAGCTAACACTTAAGGCAAAGACGATCAAACCGAATCCGACAGGTTTAATGAGTGACTCTTCCCCTTTTTTAAAGGAAGCATAAATCATTTGTCCGCCCAGCAAAAAGAGAAGAATTCCACCTGCATATGTAGCAAACATCCCGAATTTGTCAGAAAGAACGCGTCCGATGATCATTCCAACTAGAGGCATCCATATATGAAAAAAACCAATTGTGACCCCAATTAAAAAGATTTGTCGCGTGCGCAGTTTGATTAATCCCATACCTAATCCAACAGAAAAAGCATCCATTCCTAAAGCAAAAGCCATAATTAATAAAGTTAAAATTTCATTAATAAGTGACGACATAATTATTATAAACCCCCTCGGACGTGCCTATTTCACTTTATGCATTCCGAAAAAGGTTTAGAAGAAAAGTTTTAAAAAAGTCCTTCCCACTCTGGAAAGGACTTCAACACTGTTATTCGCTTATTACATGATGACCGGCGGCTTTGATCAGTCGGTTCATAATGGCTTGTCCGACTCCCTCTGCCGGGAAGCTTTCGCTTAAAATCGTATCAACGTCATATTCATTAAATGAGCGCAGAACGTGATAAAGATCATGAGCAACCGTTGCTAGATCCTCACGCTTTCCACAGCAAATGATTTGATCTGCCTGATAGTAGGCTTTGTTTTCATCTGTTGTGAGTACGCCTACTTTTTTGCCAGACTGCTGATACTCGTTTATTTTCTGTTGCAGGAATTCCTTGCTTCCATCAACGATCAATAGCGGTGCATCAGGTGCGTAGTGCGTATATTTCATCCCCGGAGATTTCGGTGCCTCTCCTTCTTTCAATAAAGCAGGATCAACTAATACCTCACCTACTACGCTTTCTAACTGTTCTTTTGTTACACCACCTGGGCGGAAGATGACGGGAATTTCCGTTGTGCAATCCACTACGGTGGATTCTACACCTACTCCCGTTGCTCCCCCATCGACAATCCCACTCACTCGACCATCCAAATCTTGGATTACGTGCTGAGCAGTAGTTGGACTTGGCTTGCCAGAAAGGTTCGCACTTGGTGCTGCGATTGGCAGATTTGCCTCCTTAATAAGCGCAAGGGCAATCGGATGATCAGGCATACGTACGCCTACGGTTGAAAGCCCTGCAGTTACCTTATCTGACAATCCTTCTTTCTTCTTTAAAATAACTGTCAGCGGTCCTGGCCAAAAAGCTTCCATTAAACGTACCGCATGATCGGGAACTTCTTCAATAAAATCATCCAGCTGAGACTGTTCGGCAATGTGGACAATGAGCGGATTATCACTTGGTCGGCCTTTTGCTGAGAAAATTTTATCCACAGCCTGATCCGACGTCGCATCAGCCCCTAGTCCATATACAGTTTCCGTAGGAAAAGCCACAACTTCTCCCTTTTTAAGTAACATTGATGCTTCTACTAATTGTGGATAACTTTCATGCTTTGTTTCAGATTTATCCACAATCCACAATTTTGTTTTCAACATTTCCAGCTCCTACCTAATAAGATATTACGACTCACAATGCCTGTAACTTCTACTGATTGTAATACAATTTGACTAAAAGGACAAAATTATCCCAAGAAAAAGAAAAAATATCCACAAATTGTGGATAATATTCAAAATATAGTGGATAACTTTGTGGATATTATCTTTTTATACAGAATACTTCATATAATAAAAGATATCCCCAGTGGATGAACCTTCTACTTTTATCTTTTCTTTAATATCCACAGATACATCGCTGCTTTCGACTTCTGCAAAGTGAAAGAGCTTAAAAAATGGAATGGCCGAACCCGTACTTGTAACGAGGTAAATGTCCCGCATGTTTTTGCTGTGAATGAATTCAACCATTGCACTGAACAAATGAATAATTCCTTGCTGGGTGGCATCACTAGACATCACTAAGGAACGTAAAAGTGCATCTTCTCCGCACGGTTGAAAGGAAATCGTCGCTAACAGCTCACCACGATCGTTTTCCATAATGATAAAACGATCAATTGCTTCTTTTACGTTCGTTTTTCCCACTACCGCTCTTTGCAAAAACTGTTCAATTAGCTGAATATCTTGTTTTGTGGCATGACGAATCATTTCTGGCATCGTTCTCCTCCTCATCTTTCCTTCTAGTTTTTAATCTATGAAGAAAGGTGATAAATAGAACTAGTACTAGAGTTTATGGCCACATTTTTGATACCCATTCGACAACAAAAAATTTCACTTTGACTTCTTTCTGTTCTTCAGGCTCTTTCGTATCAACAAACGAGGTCTTCTTAACCTTGTGTTTTACAGGCTTTTCAACTTCCTTTTCTTCCGGCTGTTGAACAACCTCTTCTGTTTTGGGCTGATTTACGTCAGCTCCGTCGCTTGCTTCTATCGCAGTGCTCTCACTTGGATGAGCATCGTCTTTTACATTAGATGGCTTGTATTCACCAGACGGGTCTTGTACAGCTGCACCATTTGAGAAATCAAGAAAGCATAAAGGAGGAAATAGAACGCACCACCAGTTTGCTCCTTCACCTTCTCCAAGTGTGACTAAAATTGCTTCATACTTACCTGCAGGATATAAAAACTGTCCATACAACTTTGTTGGAAAACGCACCGTACCGAACTTTACGTGAACAGACTGCTTTACCTGTTGCTCTTTTAATACACGCTCTGCGATTGCCTGTATTTCTGGCAAATGACTTTTAATGACCTTACGTGCTTCTTCAATAGATGTCAGGTCTTGAACCCATTTGGTAATTTCAATATTGACCTGATCACGAATTAATCGCTTTACGCGCTGATCATTTTCATCATCACTGTTTGCTAAAATACGTAGGCGAATCGCTTCATCTGGAATGACGACCGGCTCTTCTGCCTGAACAGGCTGACTGCTATATAATAAATTAAGATTTGCTCCTACTAATAGTAAAAGAAGAAATATAATAACGTGTTTTTTCATTTGTTCATCCACCCCTTATAAGAGCAGTATGACCAAAACACGACTATACTAAACTAGTAATTTGCACGAATATGGAAATCTTTTATTTTCTTTTAAAAATAGCATCTCGCAGAACTTAATGAAGCTCTGCGAATACCATTCGATCTTTTTGATTAATATCATATACAACGCGCACATCAGCTTTTGTAAACGTAGCACGAAGCATCTCCGCAACTGCCTCCGCTTGACCTGCCCCCACCTCAAACGCAACGATCCCATTTGAGTTTAGCACCTGCGGAAGCTCATTCATAAAGCGTCGATAAAAGTCCAAACCGTCCTGACCACCAGCTAGCGCGCGCATCGGCTCATGATCTTTCACGACCGTTGACAATGTTTCCACCTCAAGGTCAGGAATGTAAGGAGGGTTAGATACAACAATATCAACCTTTTCTCCGCGTTGAATAATTGGTTGCAATAAATCGCCTTCGTAAAAATGAACC
The DNA here is from genome assembly GCF_022646885.1 of Priestia koreensis. Taxonomy (GTDB): domain Bacteria; phylum Bacillota; class Bacilli; order Bacillales; family Bacillaceae_H; genus Bacillus_AG; species Bacillus_AG koreensis_A. The sequence goes on from NZ_CP061868.1 coordinate 4,374,990, forward strand.
GCTGCGCCTAAATCGCGCGCATTTTTTTCTGCGACTTCTAATGAAGCCTTTGCGATATCAACGGCACTCACTTTAGCTTGTGGCATTTCAAGAGCTAGACTAATCGCTATCGCGCCGCTTCCCGTTCCAATATCGACAATCGATGGATGCTGAAATTTGTTTTTGGCTCTTTCAATGACACCGTACACCAACTCTTCTGTTTCGGGGCGAGGAATTAACACTTCCTTATTCATGGAAAACACGCGGCCATAAAATTCTTCGTATCCAATTAAGTATTGAACAGGGATTCCCTCTACATGCTTGTGAAGATCAGCTAAAAACCGTTCTTTTACAAGAGGATCCATCTCATCGTGAAGAGAAGCTAACAGCTGTGAGCGACTCATATTCAAATGATGTTTAAGTAACAGTTCCCCTGCGTTTTCATCGCGTCCATGTGCTTTCAAAAAAGAAGAAGCCCAGTTAAGGGCTTCAAATATTTTTACAAATGAAGCTTCCATGATTAAGCTTGCTCCATTCGTTGAGCTTGGTCTTCTAAAATCAATGCTTCGACAACTTCGTCAAGTTTCCCTTGGAGAATTTGATCAAGCTTTTGAATCGTTAAACCAATACGATGGTCCGTTACACGGTTTTGTGGGAAGTTATACGTACGAATACGCTCAGAGCGGTCTCCCGTTCCAACAGCTTGTTTACGTGTTTGATCATATTCCGCCTGTGCCTCACGTTGAAATTTATCATATACACGCGCACGAAGGACCTTCATCGCTTTTTCTTTGTTTTTGATTTGAGATTTTTCATCCTGACAGGATACGACTGTGTTCGTTGGAAGATGCGTTAAACGTACAGCTGACATCGTCGTATTAACACTTTGTCCTCCAGGGCCACTGGATGCGAACGTATCGACACGAATATCTTTCTCATGAATTTCAACTTCTACTTCCTCTGCTTCCGGAAGAACGGCTACTGTTGATGTAGAAGTATGAATACGTCCACCAGATTCCGTTTCAGGAACACGTTGTACACGATGAGCTCCATTTTCAAACTTCAATTTTGAAAATGCGCCTTTACCAGTAATCATAAAGATGATCTCTTTATATCCGCCCACTCCTGTCGAGTTTGCTTCCATTACTTCTGTTTTCCAGCCTTGAGCTTCTGCATAACGAGAGTACATACGATATAAGTCACCTGCAAATAACGCGGCTTCGTCCCCGCCTGCAGCTCCACGAATCTCCATAATTACGTTTTTATCGTCATTTGGATCTTTCGGAATTAATAGGATATGTAGACGTTCCTCTAGCTGTTCTTTTTGTTCTTCAAGCTCAGAAATTTCTTCTTTCACCATATCACGCATTTCAGCATCTAAGCCTTCTTCTAGCATTGACTTTGCCTCAGTGTATTGCTCAGAAATTTCCTTATATTCTCTGTACGTATCGACAGTTTCTTGTATATCAGACTGTTCTTTTGAATATTCTCTTAATTTAGATGGATTACTCACGATTCCAGGATCGCTGAGAAGTTCATTCAATTTCTCATAGCGAGCTTCTACTGCTTGTAAACGATCAAACACACCATTCACCTCATTTTTTGTCCATAACATTCTAATTATAGTATAAGGTCAGGGGCGAGGTCAAAAGCATTTTCCCTTTGACACGGACGTATTCCACCCCGTTTTCCACAAATAAAAAGGTAGCTCAATGCACGTATGTACTACAGCATGAAACTACCTATGTTGGCTTAAAACACCTATTAATTACTCATTCCATTTTCAACGACTAGCTTTTTTCCTTCAGACGGCTTGTTTTTCACCACGTGACAATGACGGCATCGAGGCTCGTACGATTCTGAAGCTCCTACTAAGATAATCGGATCATCGTAAGAAGCAGGTTGGCCATTGATTAGGCGTTGTGTACGGCTTGCTGGTGATCCGCATGCTGCACAAACTGCTTGAAGCTTTGTAACTGTTTCAGCGAGCGCCATAAGTGCTGGAACATGTCCAAATGGTTCGCCTTTGAAGTCTTGGTCTAGTCCTGCTACAATCACACGTTTCCCTCGAGCGGCTAACTCCTCTACCACTTCCACAATATTCTCATCAAAGAATTGAACTTCATCGATTGCGACAACCTCGGTGTCAGATTCCGTGCGTTCTAAAATCGCTAGAGAAGATTCAACAGGATATGCTAATACTGATGTACCGTTATGAGAAACGACAGACTCTTCACTATATCGATTATCAATCGCTGGTTTGAATACCTGCGCTTTTTGTTTGGCGAATTGCGTTCGGCGCACTCGACGAATTAATTCTTCTGATTTGCCCGAAAACATACTCCCACAAATTACCTCAACCCAACCGCTTTGTTTCATCACATACATGCTGCGGGACTCTCCCTTCCTCATAGTTCCAATTGAGCAAACACTATATCGGTTTACTCTAACGGACACTAAGTCTCTTCTGCAGAGGCTCACTGTCCGTTAGAATCCTTCGATCTCTTTTCCTTTGTTCGGTTAGCGTTTCCTCAAATCCAACATCCATACTAGTTAACGTAAAGAAGTAAAAAACAGGCAAGCGACTAGTACCCTTGCCTGTTTTTCTGATATACGGCTTATTACTTGATACCGTATTTCTTGTTAAATTTATCAACGCGACCACCAGCATCCGCGAATTTTTGACGACCTGTGTAGAATGGATGGCATTCAGAACATACCTCAACGCGTAATTCCTCTTTCACAGAACCCGTTTCGAATTCGTTACCGCAAGCGCATTTCACCATAACTTTTTTGTAGTTTGGATGAATTCCTGATTTCATGATTTCATCTCCTTCCGCCCTGAATCTTTTGAAACAGAGTTATATTGAAAGCATATATGAAAACTACAACGATCTTTTCACCTTCACATACACTTAGCTAATACACACATGATGAAATTATAACAAGGGATGGGTTCTTTTGCAACCATCTCTTTCATACAATTTCATTCACATGAAAAAAGCCGATATACACATACTACCATTAACGCTTGCTCGCCGCCACCGCTTTTCGTTCTTCATCTAAAATACGGAAGAATTCATCATTTGTTTTCGTTTGACGTAAACGACGAAGGAATTTTTCCGCAAAGTCTGGCGCATCAGCCATCGTTTTACGAATTGCCCACAGATGATCCAGATGCTCTTTCGGAATAAGAAGCTCTTCTTTACGTGTTCCTGAACGACGAATATCAATCGCTGGGAAGATACGTTTTTCAGCAAGTGAACGATCAAGGTGAAGCTCCATGTTACCTGTTCCTTTGAACTCTTCATAAATCACGTCATCCATACGAGAACCTGTGTCTACAAGAGCCGTTGCAAGGATTGTTAAGCTTCCACCCTCTTCAATGTTACGAGCAGCTCCAAAGAAGCGCTTCGGACGGTGGAATGCAGCAGGGTCAATCCCCCCTGATAACGTACGTCCACTTGGTGGAATGACCAAGTTATAGGCACGAGCTAGACGAGTGATGCTATCCATAAGGATGATCACGTCTTTTTTATGTTCAACTAAACGCATTGCGCGCTCAAGCACAAGCTCTGCTACTTTGATGTGGTTTTCTGGCACTTCATCAAACGTAGAGCTGACAACATCTCCTTCAACAGAACGTTCAATATCTGTTACTTCTTCCGGACGCTCGTCAATTAGCAACACGATCAATTCTGCTTCTGGATGGTTTGTTGTAATGCTATTGGCAATCTCTTTTAATAGAATCGTTTTACCCGCTTTTGGAGGAGCAACGATTAAACCACGTTGTCCAAATCCAATTGGCGCAATAACATCAATAATGCGAGTAGAAAGATTTCTTGGTTCCGTCTCTAAAACCATGTGACGATTTGGATAAATAGGTGTTAAACCAGGAAAATGAACACGTTCCTTCGCAGATTCAGGGTCATCCCCATTAACTGCTTCTACGTGTAATAAACCATAGTAACGCTCATTTTCTTTTGGAGGACGAACTTTACCAGATACCTTATCTCCATTTCGCAAATCGAAGCGACGAATTTGTGAAGCAGAAATATAAATATCTTCGGAGCTAGGTGAATAGTTAATTGGACGAAGGAAACCAAAGCCCTCTGACTGGATAATTTCCAGTACACCTTCCATAAATAACAGCCCATCTTGCTCTGCTTGCGCTTTTAAAATGGCAAAAATAAGTTCTTTTTTTGTTAATTTACTATAATACGAAATTTTATACTCACGAGCATGTTCATATAGCTCTTTTAGCTTCATGTTTTCTAAACTGGATAATGTTAAACTCATTACAGCACCACGCTTTATATAGTTCTTTTCCTACCATATGGAATTTTACTTAACGTTAAGAAACGATATGGATGGAATTCATATTTTGTGAAGATGGAGAAGGTAGCCTTGAAGTAATATAAGTAGATACTCTATCAGTTGTATAGCAATTTATATTCTAACCCTTTTCTATCTTTTTAATCAATAGCTTTTTATGTCAATTATTGAAGCGCTTTACATAAGTATCAATAACATCGAAAAACATTATAAACCGGATGAATCAAAAAAGACAAGCTATAAAAAAAGACAAGAGCGTGAAAAACATTAAAGAATGGATAAAAGTGTTAATAGAAAGGAGGAATACGTAAAGGATGGTTCTATGAAAATGCTCTATGAAGACGCCTTTCTATAGGCTAGTGTGGGTAAATGAAGCCTTCTTTTTAGAGCGGGATTCCGCTCTAAAAAGAAGTGACCAAACTTCCAAAGCCTCTTTTATTTTATTAGGAAGGTTTAATAACTAAATTTGGTTTTTTCTTTAAGCTGTGACGTCCATCAACAAAACGGACTGTTCCAGACTTTGCACGCATAACAAGGGAATGAGTCGTTCCGACAGAACCTTTGAACTGCACGCCTTTTAATAGCTCACCGTCCGTTACACCTGTAGCCGCAAAGATGGCGTCATCTCCTTTTACGAGATCCTCCATATAAAAGACACGCGTGATATCCGCGATCCCCATCTCCTTGCATCGCTTCAATTCCTCATCCGTTTGGGGAAGAAGCTTACCTTGAAGCTCACCACCTAGGCATTTTAGAGCTACTGCTGCGATCACACCCTCAGGCGCTCCACCTGAGCCAAATAGAATGTCAACACCGGTATGATCAAATGCTGTATTGATTGCACCCGCTACGTCTCCATCGTTAATCAATTTGATGCGTGCACCAGCTTCACGGATTTGGGCAATAATATGCTCATGTCGTGGACGATTTAAAACCGTTGCCACAATATCTTCTACGTCCTTATTTTTCGCTTTCGCAACCGCACGTAGGTTATCAATGACAGGTGCGTTAATATCGATTGTTCCTACCGCCTCTGGACCTACAGCAATTTTATCCATGTACATATCAGGAGCATGTAACAAGTTCCCGTGATCTGCAATCGCTAAAACCGCTAGAGCGTTCCAGCCTCCTGAAGCAACAATGTTTGTCCCCTCAAGCGGATCAACCGCCACATCAACGCGAGGACCATAGCCGTTTCCTAGCTTTTCCCCAATATATAGCATCGGCGCCTCGTCCATTTCTCCCTCGCCAATCACAACCGTCCCTTTCATTGGAATGGTGTCAAATACATCACGCATAGCTGATGTCGCTGCATCATCAGCTTCATCTTTTTTCCCACGGCCCATCCATCTTGCAGATGCTAGTGCTGCTGCTTCTGTTACTCGAACTAATTCCATCGATAAGCTTCGTTCCATGATCTACGTCCCCCTGCTGTGTTTCACATTTTATTTTCCAACACGATACAATGAATACGCTAACACAAAATCACAATTTAATCAGCATGATAATTTTTTCCACCCGTTACTTCAAATGAGCAACGCTAAAAATTAGCATGTACTAGGTAGAAGCGATGATAACGAATTACCACCGCTTGTTTACCGTTTAGGAATTTTGAAATTGTTCAATTTCGCTATCGGTCATACGTTCACGCCAAATGACAGCGCCAAGACCTGAAAGCTTGTCTACCAAATGACTGTACCCACGATCGATATGCTCAAGGCCCGTTACTTCTGTAATTCCTTTGGCCATTAATCCTGCTGTGACTAGAGCAGCCCCTGCACGCAGGTCAGAAGCCTTTACCTTGGCTCCCTGAAGCTGAGTAGGACCATTAATAATGGCTGATCTTCCTTCTACTTTAATGACCGCATTCATTCTACGCAATTCGTCAATGTGCTTAAACCTTGCACCATAAATCGTATCCGTTACAACACTTGTACCTGTAGCCCTTGTCAAAAGGGAAGTAAATGGCTGTTGTAGATCGGTTGGAAATCCTGGATAGACAAGAGTCTTAATATCTACAGCCTTAAAATCACGATTTCCCATGACTAAAATTTGATCTGAGCTTGTTTCAATCTTCACGCCCATTTCTCTCATTTTGGCAATAATCGATTCGATGTGCTGAGGTATCACATTATCAATTACGACCCTTTCTCCCGCTCCAGCTGCCATAATCATGAATGTCCCTGCTTCAATACGATCTGGAATAATTGAATGGCGACAACCTCTTAGTTCATCTACCCCATCAATACGAATAACGTTCGTACCCGCTCCTTTAATGCGAGCGCCCATGTTGGTAAGTAAAGTCGCAACGTCAATAATTTCTGGTTCTTTGGCGGCATTTTCAATAATCGTTTGGCCTTTTGCCCTCACAGCCGCTAACATGATATTGATTGTCGCACCCACGCTCACAACATCCAAATAAATCCGTGCCCCTCGTAGCTCATCAGCACGCAAATAAATAGCACCTTGCTCATTCGTTACTTGAGCCCCCAGTGCTTCAAACCCTTTAATATGCTGATCGATTGGGCGTGGTCCTAAATGACATCCACCAGGAAGACCCACAACAGCTTTATTAAAGCGGCCTAGCATGGCCCCCATGAGATAATAGGACGCGCGAAGCTTTTTAACCTTTCCACTCGGCAGCGGCATTGCAACCATTTTCGATGGATCAACGGTTAGTTCTCCACTCTCAAATGATACTTGTCCACCTATTTCTTCAATCAAATCTGATAAAATTTGCACATCAGATATATCTGGCAATCCTTCAATCGTTACAGGAGAATTAGCTAGAATTGTAGCGGGAATCAGAGCAACAGCACTGTTTTTAGCTCCACTTACTCGTATAGTCCCGTTTAATGGTACTCCACCTTGTATCTTTAGCTTTTCCATTTGCGTCTCCCTTCTAGCGAAGATGATTATTGTCGTAAGCGCCTCTTTTAACTACTATAAGGAATTTTATACCAGTTAACATTCTGAGATGTATGGCTAGTTTTCTTTATTATCTAATAGTTTACACGAAAAAGAAAATTTCATGTACAAAAAGTCGATTTTTTTCAAAAAATAGCCAACATATATGAAAAGACGCCTCGTTATTCAAGCTCAATTTGAGAGTATGAACAACAAGGGCGTCTTTTTATACACTATCGAAAGGCTCTATTCATCTTTAAACTACACTAAAAGTGCTACATTCAACTAACTTATACCGTACGTTTTTCCCAGTCTTCTAAAAACTTTTGAATACCTGCTTCCGTTAATGGATGATGGAAAAGTTGCATAATTACTTTATAAGGTACAGTGGCAATGTGCGCGCCTCTTAATGCTGCTTCAGTAATATGCATAGGGTGTCTAATAGAAGCCGCAATAATTTCTGTTTCAATGTTATGAACTAAGAATATCTCCGCAATTTGAGAGATTAAGTCCAGGCCGTCTTGACCAATATCATCTAATCTTCCTAAGAAAGGTGATACATATGTAGCGCCTGCACGCGCAGCTAAAAGAGCTTGATTTGCAGAGAAAATAAGCGTTACATTCGTTTTAATTCCTAGCTCAGAGAATGTTTTAACTGCTTTTAATCCGTCTGGTGTCATTGGAACTTTTACCGTAATGTTCGGTGCAATCTCTGCTAGTTTCTTACCTTCTTCAATCATTCCTTCGGCTTCTAATGAAATAACCTCAGCACTTACAGATCCAGGAACTAAATCTGTAATTTCTTTTAAACGATCTTCAAAAGAGATTTTCTCTTTTGCTACTAAACTTGGATTTGTCGTTACACCTGCTAAAACCCCTAATGCATGTGCTTCTTTAATTTCGTCTAAATTGGCTGTGTCGATAAAAAATTTCATCCTAAATCCTCCCTAAAATGAATGATATCTATGTTTTACCTTTTAAACAGTAAGGTGAAACAGCAATTACCTACAATAAGATCTTCCCCTAAGGAATATATTAACACTAAACGATTGGTTACAGCGATTATCCGGCTCACGTAAAGCTCAAAGCTTCAAACGAAACTTCTAGTCTAGATGGTTCCCTCTGTCAAAAACGTCTCTTTGTCATTGGTTAGTGAAACTTTCTAGTGAGGAAATAAAACGTTTGACAATAGGGCGTTATCTTTTAAAAAAAGACGAATAAATAGAACAAAACCGCCAAACATAAAATGCTAGGCGGTTTCGGTTAATGTCTATTAAGCTTTGTTTGAAGAACCGAATTCACGCATTTTACCGATTACAGTCGCTTTAATTGCTTCGCGAGCTGGTCCTAGGTATTTACGTGGATCGTATACTTCAGCGTCTGCAGCTAATACTTCACGTACAGCTTTAGCAGATGCGATTTGGTTTTCAGTATTAACGTTGATTTTAGCTGTTCCTAAAGAAACAGATTTTTGGATATCTTTTGTTGGGATACCAGTACCACCGTGTAATACTAATGGAAGACCAGTAGCGTTACCGATTTCTTCCATTTCAGCGAATCCAAGGTTTGGTTCGCCTTTGTAAGGACCATGAACAGATCCTAATGCTGGAGCAAGGCAGTCGATGCCAGTGCGTTTAACAAGCTCTTCGCACTCTTTAGCGTCAGCGTAGATTACGCCGTCTGCTACTACATCATCTTCTTGTCCACCAACTGTTCCTAATTCAGCCTCAACTGAAACACCTTTAGAGTGAGCGTACTCTACTACTTTAGAAGTAGTTGCTACGTTCTCTTCGAATGGGTGGTGAGAAGCATCAATCATTACAGATGTGAAACCTGCATCGATTGCTTCTTTACATTTGTCAAAGCTTGAACCGTGGTCTAAGTGAATAGCCACTGGAACTGTGATTTTGAAGTCTTCGATAAGACCTTCTACCATTTTCACAACTGTTTTGAAGCCGCCCATGTAACGAGCTGCACCTTCAGAAACCCCTAGGATTACTGGAGATTTTTCTTCTTCAGCTGCTTGAAGAATCGCTTGAGTGAACTCAAGGTTATTTAAGTTGAACTGACCTACTGCATAGCCTTCTGCTTTTGCTTTGTTAAGCATTTCTGTCATTGATACTAAAGGCATCGTGGAATCCTCCTTAACATAAGCCATTGACGCTACTTTTTTTTAAGTGCTTGACCTAAAATAGTATGCGCATGGATGAGTGTTTTCATGTAATATGACTAATATATTTAATCAACCAATTGGCTCACTAAATAGTTTCACAGTACATAGGATACCAACTAATGCAGAAAACAGCAACATTTTTAGACCAGATAACGAAAATTGTTTACGTAAGCGTTTCGTTTTTACATTTTGACAGGAATGTATTTTTTAATTGCTTGGCGAATTTCATCAATGTCAAACGGCTTCGCAAAATGCGTTAACGCACCTAGGTCTTTCGCCTCCTGAATCATGTCCAACTCACCGTAAGCCGTCATAATAATAACCTTAATCGCAGGATCAATTTCCTTTAAACGCTTTAAAATTTCAATTCCATCCATTCCAGGAATTTTCATATCTAGCAAGACTAAATCTGGTGATTCTCTTTGTGTAATTTCAATTGCTTGAAATCCGTTCGCTGCCTGAAATGATTGATATCCTTCCTTCTGAAGAACCTCTGTTAACAAAATTCGAATCCCATACTGGTCATCTACCACTAAAATTTTCTCTTTCAATGCAATCCCACCTCTTCGTATTTTCCCATTATGCATCTCTAACTCGTTTAGTTCGACTAAAAATGAAAAAAACCTTCTTTTCTCACATCGTATTATATTTTCCATTTATTCGTCTAGGTGAACGAACTTTTATCAGTGTAGTTTTTTAGAGAGCATCTTTCTTTAAAAAGAAATGGCTGTCAATTTCCATATGGTAAGAAGTCTATTTTTACTATCTCCTATGTTTGCTTTATAATGACTATCAGAAGAAAATTGTCTAAGAACAGAAAGGTGATTATTCACATGCTTAAAATATTTACAACTCAACTCAGCGGGTATTTTAAACGCATTGAGGAAAAAGAGGAATTTAATATAGAAGATGCTGCTCGCCTTTTATCTCAAGCCATCGTAGGTGACGGAAATGTGTATGTATACGGGGCAAGAGAAATGAAAAGCGTTATGTTTGAAGCACTTGAAAGCGAGGAGCCTCTGCAAGGAGCTAAACCGCTCTTAACAATGGAAAACCTAGACAACGTTACACCGGCAGATCGCGTTCTGCTCGTTTCGCGTTTTTCGGATGATCAGGAGTCCATCATTATTGCAAAAAAACTAGCAGAAAAATCAATCCCTCTGGTTGGCATGTCAGCGCTCAGAGCTTCTGAGGATGAAACACTTGATCAAGTCGTAGATGTGCATATTGATACAAAATTGACGAAGCCACTCATCCCTGACGACGAAGGAAATCGCTACGGTTTCCCTGCAGTGATGACAAGCTTGTATGCGTATTATGCCGTTTCTCTAACAATAAAAGAAATTATAAGTGAATATGAATAATAAAAGCCGGGCAGCGAATGCCCGGCTTTTGCTTATTATTTTTCTGAACCTAGCTCGATGGAAGCACGAACAAACTCTTTGAATAGAGGCTGTGGACGTGTTGGGCGAGACGTAAATTCTGGGTGGAATTGAGAAGCTAAGAACCAAGGATGATCTGCTAACTCAATGATTTCCACAAGACGTCCATCTGGACTTGTTCCTGAGAAAATAAACCCTTGTTTTTCCATCGCTTGACGATACTCATTGTTGAACTCATAGCGATGACGATGACGCTCGTATACAACTTCATCTTGATATGCTTCGTAAGCCAATGTACCTTCTGTTAGCTTAGAAGGATATAGTCCAAGACGAAGTGTTCCGCCTAGGTCTTCTACGTCTTTTTGTTCTGGTAGTAAGTCGATAATTGGATATTTTGTATCTGGTGCAATCTCAGCAGAGTGAGCACCTTCTAGGCCAAGTACGTTACGCGCAAATTCAACTGTTGCTAATTGCATACCTAGGCAAATACCTAAGAATGGAACCTTGTTTTCACGTGCATATTGAGTCGCAACGATTTTACCTTCGATTCCGCGATCACCGAATCCACCTGGAACTAAAATACCATCAACGTCTCCAACTAGTTCTTTTACGTTTTCAGGCGTTACATGCTCAGAGTTTACCCATTTCACTTTTACGTCTGCATCGAATGAGTAACCAGCATGACGAAGAGCTTCTACAACAGAGATGTAAGCATCTTGTAGCTCTACGTATTTCCCTACTAGCGCAATTGTTGTTGTTTTTGATAGGTTTTTCACTTTGTGAACAAGCTCATTCCACTCATCCATATCAGCTGGATTGAACGGTAATTTCAAGTGTTCACATGTAATTTGATCAAGCTTTTGCTCTTGAAGCATTAATGGAACTTCATATAACGTTTCAGCATCTGACGCTTCAATTACAGCTTTTGTATCGATGTCACAGAATAGCGCGATTTTGTCTTTCATGTCTTGAGAAATCGGCATTTCAGTACGAACAACGATTACGTTTGGCTGAATTCCTAAACTACGAAGCTCTTTTACGCTATGCTGAGTCGGTTTTGTTTTCATTTCGCCTGCTGCTTTTAGGTAAGGAATTAATGTACAGTGGATATACATTACGTTATCGCGACCGATATCACTCTTAATTTGGCGAATTGCCTCTAAGAATGGTAGTGATTCGATGTCACCAACTGTTCCACCGATTTCTGTGATAACAACGTCAGCGTTTGTTTCTTTTCCTGCACGGAAAACGCGCTCTTTGATTTCATTTGTAATGTGTGGGATAACCTGAACTGTTCCACCTAAGTAGTCGCCGCGGCGCTCTTTTTGAAGAACTGTTGAATAGATTTTACCTGTTGTGACATTACTATGCTTACCTAAGTTAATATCGATAAAGCGCTCGTAGTGACCTAAGTCTAAGTCCGTTTCAGCACCATCATCTGTTACGAAAACCTCACCATGTTGGTATGGACTCATTGTTCCTGGGTCTACGTTGATATATGGATCAAATTTTTGAATTGTGACGCTCAACCCACGGTTTTTTAATAAACGTCCTAGTGAAGCTGCTGTAATACCCTTCCCTAAAGAAGAGACAACGCCTCCTGTTACAAAGATATACTTTGTCATCTTATTTCCCCCTCTGGATTAGTAATCATATTAGAAGTTTGTACATAAACAGTTCGAATTCATTCATCTAGCTTAATAAATTCAAAAAACCCTATAAAATAAAACGTCAACCATCAGGAGTTCGCGACCTTCTAATGATTGATGTGGAAAGAAAAGAGAGCTTAAAATCATATAAATTTTCACTATATGGCCTTAAAAAACAAAATTGCTCCCACACCTGGATCAGGTAGTGGGAGCAATTCATTTATATAACACCAATCATTGTAAGCATTAATTTAAGAGCCCAAAAAAAATTCTACATACTCTGATTTAAAAAGTCAAGACCGATTATGATTCTTATTTCTCTTCTAAATCGTCTTCCTCTTCTTCTTCTTCAAACTCTTCGTCTAATTCTTCTTCTTCAATATCGTATTCTTCTTCATCATCGTCTACGATATCTTCTCCTTCAAACGCGTCACCATCGATAACTTCTAACTCTTCTTCTTCATCATCGTCGTCATCGTAGTCTAAGTCTTCTTCTTCGATTTCGTCTAATTCTTCTGCATCATCAAACTCATCGAACTCATCTTTAACAGGTGCTTTTTTACCTTTTTTCTTTTTCGGTTTTGCAACTTGTACCGTGTCGTCTTCGACTTGGTCAAACGGGTACCAATCTCTTAATCCCCAACGATTTTCACCAACCGATACAAAACGGCCATCAATATTTAAATCTGTATAAAATTGAGCGATTGTTGCTTTCACTTGATCTTGTGTAAGCTCCAAATAGTCAATAATTTGATCTAGGATTTCTTTGAATGAAATAGCTGTACGATCTGTTCTTTCTGCTAGAATATCATAAGCCAATTCAATCATGGACATTTCTTTAATCTCTTCTTTTGAGTATTGTGCTAGACTCAAACTGGGCACACCCTTTCCTATGGAATAATCGGAACTAAGATTTAAAATCTATAAGAATTTGTAGTAATTAGGACAAAATCTAATGGATCATTACCAAATACATACCATTCATTATAAACAAATTCATTACATTTATGCTAGTGTTCCTTGCACTCTTTCTAAAAAAATCTTTGGTTCACCACAAATGCTACTAGAATATCACAGCATTTGCTTTTTGTGCATGATTTATTTTACGATAATCTTCTTTGAAGTCAAATGTCCATTTATAGGAAAATGAAAACAGCCCCGTTTGCAAGGCTGTTTCCGCTTTTTACTTTCTCATCGTATTTACCAAAGCTCTCTATTACATATTACGACGATACTGTCCGCCCACCTCATATAGAGCACGCGTAATTTGACCAAGGCTTGCGACCTTTACCGTCTCCATTAGCTCCGCAAAAATATTATGATTTTGACGAGCCGCTTCTTTTAAACGTTGAAGAGCAACTTCAGTCTTCTCCTCATGCGCCTTATGGAATAATTGAAGCTGATCAATTTGATACTGTTTTTCTTCGTTAGACGCACGTGCAATCTGAATTTCATTCATTTCTTCAGCAGAAGGTGGATTCGGATTCATATACGTATTTACACCGATGATTGGAAGTTCACCTGTATGCTTTTTCATCTCATAATCCATTGATTCATCCTGAATTTTCCCGCGCTGATACTGCATTTCCATGGAACCTAACACACCGCCGCGGTCATTCATTCTTTCAAACTCTTGAAGTACTGCTTCTTCTACTAAATCCGTTAATTCTTCAATAATGAATGATCCTTGAAGTGGATTTTCGTTCTTCGTTAGGCCGTGCTCTTTCGTAATGATTAGCTGAATCGCCATTGCACGTCGAACCGATTCTTCTGTCGGTGTCGTAATTGCCTCATCATATGCATTCGTATGAAGCGAATTACAGTTATCATGCAGTGCCATTAAAGCTTGAAGCGTTGTACGAATATCATTAAAATCAATTTCTTGCGCATGAAGGGAACGTCCCGACGTTTGAACATGATATTTCAGTTTTTGGCTACGCTCGTTTGCTCCGTACTTATTTTTCATCACTACTGCCCAGATACGTCTTGCCACACGTCCGATGACCGTGTACTCGGAATCTAGCCCATTACTGAAGAAGAATGAAAGATTCGGTGCAAAATCATCGATGTTCATGCCACGACTTAAATAATATTCGACATACGTAAATCCATTCGCTAACGTAAAGGCAAGCTGGGAAATAGGGTTTGCGCCTGCTTCCGCAATATGATAGCCAGAAATGGAGACAGAGTAATAGTTACGCACTTTATTGTCAATAAAGTACTCCTGAATATCGCCCATCATTTTAAGCGCAAATTCCGTAGAGAAAATGCACGTATTCTGCCCCTGATCTTCTTTTAAAATATCTGCCTGAACCGTTCCCCTTACAACGTTCAATGTTTGAGAACGAACTTCATGATATTCTTCAGGCGTTAAAATGCGGCCTAACTCCTCTTCCTTCTTCACCACTTGTTGATCAATGGCCGTATTCATGAACATGGCTAAAATGATCGGAGCTGGTCCGTTAATCGTCATCGATACAGATGTAGAAGGGTGGCAGAGATCAAATCCGCTGTAGAGCTTTTTCATGTCATCAAGCGTACACACACTTACGCCACTTTCGCCAATCTTACCAAAAATATCTGGGCGAACAGCAGGATCTTCTCCATATAACGTAACAGAGTCAAACGCCGTACTTAATCGTTTTGCAGCATCATCTTTGGATAAGTAATGGAAGCGGCGATTTGTTCTCTCAGGTGTTCCTTCCCCCGCAAACTGGCGCTTCGGATCTTCACCTTCACGCTTGAATGGGAATACCCCAGCCGTGTAAGGGAATGATCCTGGGACGTTTTCTTTGTACACCCATCGTAAAATTTCACCGTAATCTTTGAAAGGAGGAAGCGCCACTTTCGGAAGCAGTAGACCGGACAGTGTTCTCGTCTTCAGCTTCGTTACGATTTCTTTGTCACGAACTTTTGTGACGAACTCCTCTTTTTCATATTGTGATTTTAGATCGTGCCACCCTTTTAAAATTTTCGCAGAAGCTGGCGTTAGTTTCTCTTGATAGCCTTCTTTTACTTCCTCAAGTGCCTCTACCACTGATGGCTGATCTTTGACTTCCTCAAGAGCTCCTTCAAGTTGGAAAAGTTTTCGTGCGGCATTTGCCTGAACATCCGCATGCTCGTGATAGTGACGAACGGCATCCGATATTTCTCGTAAATAATGCTGACGGTTCGGCGGGATAATCATATTTTGCTTTTCCACTTTATCCGTGCGTTGAAGAGCTGTCTGCCAATTTAAGTTCCACTTTTTATTCATTCGATCAATAAGTTCAACGAACAGCGTATTAACACCCGCGTCATTAAATTGGCTTGCCATCGTTCCGTATACAGGCATTTCTTCAATCCCTTGTTCAAACAGCGTATGATTGCGCTGATATTGCTTTTGAACCTGTCTCTTCGCATCCTCAGAGCCTTTTTTCTCAAACTTATTGATGACCACAAGATCCGCATAGTCGATCATCTCAATTTTCTCAAGCTGTGAAGGTGCACCGAATTCACTTGTCATTACGTATAAAGCCATATCACAAACATCTTTAATTTGAGCATCCGCCTGACCAATTCCACTCGTTTCAACGACCACGATATCAAAGCCTGCTGCTTTGACAATCGAAATCACGTCCTGAATCGCCACAGACAGCTCATTCCCTGAGCTTCTTGTCGCCAAGCTTCTCATATATACTCTAGAAGTCGAGACAGCATTCATGCGAATACGATCTCCAAGAAGCGCACCGCCTGTTTTTTGCTTCGTTGGGTCAATCGAAATAATCGCCACATTCAGTCCATCTACATCATATAGAAAGCGACGCAATAGCTCATCTGTCAGCGAGCTTTTACCTGCTCCACCCGTTCCCGTAATACCGATAACAGGAATGTTGTTCTTTTGATCGCGTACTTTTTCTTTAATTTGCTCAAGACCCACTGCAAGCTCTTTCGTACCAGCATGCTGATTTTCAGCCAACGTAATAAGCTTTGCGATATCGCGGTGACTAGCTGGTGTTAACCCATTAAGATCCTGCGGCATATCCGTTAACGTCGAAAAGTTACATTCTTCAATCATTTGATCAATCATACCTTGAAGGCCTAGCTGTCTTCCGTCCTCAGGTGAAAAGATTCGAGCAATCCCATAACGATGAAGCTCATCAATCTCTTTCGGAATGATAACCCCACCGCCACCTCCGTAAATGCGAATATGAGGCGCTCCTTTTTCCTGTAGAAGATCATGCATATATTTAAAGAATTCCACGTGTCCACCTTGGTAAGATGAAATCGCAATTCCTTGTACATCCTCTTGGATAGCTGCATTTACAATATCTTCAACAGAGCGGTTATGACCGAGGTGAATAACCTCGGCGCCACTCGCTTGAAGGATTCGGCGCATAATATTAATTGATGCATCATGTCCATCAAACAGACTAGAAGCAGTGACAAAGCGTATCGGTTGTTTTAACGTTGCATTACTCAACGAGATGCCCCCCTTAAATTTGACGTTCGATTGAAAAACCTTGCAGTAAAAACTTCGTTTGCATAGTCGTATATTCTTCTAGTGAATATAACTTTTGCAGACTCCACCTTCTAAATGCCCACATCTGACCTTGAACAAAAATATGGTGTGCCAACAGCTCAACTTCTTTTTCTTCTAAGTCCATGTATCCGTTCTTAACGCATCCTGCAATAATCTCTTCAAAAATCGTGACCATTTCAACTTCTTTTTTTAGTACGTAAGGCAAGGCATCTTTTGATAGCGACTTAACCTCCTGATACATGACAAGTACTTCATCCTGCATTTCATCCACAACTTTAAAATAGTTTTCAATTGCCTGCTTTAAGTTGTCGATGGAATAATTCTCTTTGCAGATCACTTTTTCTAAACGACCTCTTACTTGATCATAAATACTGTCACATACTAAATACAAAACGTCTTCTTTTGTTTTAATATATTCGTACAGAGTTCCGATGCTGAACCCTGATGATTTCGCAATTTCTCGTGTAGTGGTGCGATGGAAGCCTTTCTTCTTAATGAGAGTAACAGCTCCCTTAACCATTTGGTCACGCCTTTTTTCAATAAGACGCTGATCCTTAACAGATGCATGTACTTCTCGTTTCCTTGTCATAATTCATCTCCTAGTTATTTAGTTAAGTAGCGTGAAATAACTAAGCGTTGGATCTCTTGAGTGCCTTCATAGATTTGAGTAATTTTTGCATCACGCATGAAACGCTCTACCGGATAGTCTTTCGTATATCCATAACCACCAAATACTTGAACCGCTTCTGTTGTCACTTTCATTGCAGCGTCACCAGCAAAAAGCTTGGACATTGCGGATTCTTTTCCATAAGGTAACCCTTCTGATTCAAGCCATGCTGCTTGATAGGTTAATAGACGCGCTGCTTCAACTTGTGTCGCCATATCAGCTAATTTAAAGCCAATTCCTTGCTGAAGTGCGATCGGTTTTCCAAATTGTTCGCGCTCTTTCGCATAAGCGACAGCTGCATCTAACGCTCCTTGTGCAATTCCAACAGCCTGTGCAGCGATTCCATTTCGACCTCCGTCTAGCGTCATCATCGCAATTTTAAAGCCGTCTCCTTCTTCACCTAACATGTTTTCCTTTGGCACACGGCATTCTTCAAAAACAATCTCTGTTGTTGGTGAGGAACGAATTCCAAGCTTACTTTCTTTTTTCCCAACTGAAAAACCTGGCATATCCTTTTCAACGATAAAGGCACTCGTACCGCGCTGCTTTTGACTTGGATCTGTTAAAGCAAACACAACGTAAAAGTCAGCTATGCCACCGTTCGTAATAAAGATTTTCGATCCGTCTAAAATGTAGTGGTCTCCATCTTTTTTCGCCGTTGTTCTCATACCACCCGCATCAGATCCAGATCCTGGTTCTGTTAATCCGTAACCGCCGATACTTTTTCCTTGTGCCATTGGTTTTAAGTACTTTTGTTTTTGCTCTTCGTTACCAAACTTGTAAATTGGCCAACCTGCTAATGATGTGTGAGCAGATAAGGTTACACCCGTTGATGCACATACTCTTGATAACTCCTCAACTGCGATACAATAAGCTAAGTAATCGCTTCCAATTCCACCGTACTCTTCAGGCCATGGAATACCTGTAAGTCCAAGGTCTGCCATTTTATCAAAGATTGCGCGATCAAAGCGCTCTTCTTCATCACGTTCTGCTGCTGTAGGTGCTACTTCATTTTTCGCAAAGTCACGAACCATTTTACGAATCATTTCATGCTCTTCAGATAGTTTAAAAAACATTTCTCCCAGCTCCCCTTTGTTTATAAATGCTTGCTGATGACGATACGTTGAATTTCACTCGTTCCTTCATAAATCTCACAAACCTTTGCATCTCTGAAATATCGCTCTACCGGGTATTCTTTTGTATACCCGTATCCTCCGAACACTTGAATCGCTTCTGTGGACACATTCATCGCTGTCGTAGAAGCGAATAATTTTGCCATAGACGCTTGTTTCCCACATGGAAGACCATTGGCACGAAGATAAGCAGCCTGATAGACAAGAAGCTTTGCTGCTTCTACCTGTGTCGCCATATCAGCTAATTTAAACCCAACGCCCTGTTGACGGACGATTGGTTTTCCAAACTGAACACGCGTATTGGCATAATCCGTTGCCGCTTCAAGAGCTGCTTCGGCGATCCCTAATGATTGGGCGGCAATCCCTATACGGCCCACATCCAAGTTCGCCATGGCGATCGTAAAGCCCTCGCCTTCTTTTCCAAGCAGGTTTTCCGCTGGCACCCTCATTTGATCAAAATGAAGCTGTACCGTTCTAGATCCGTTTAACCCCATTTTGTGTTCATCTTTTCCAACGATAAAGCCCGGCATTGATTTTTCAACGATAAAAGCTGAAATTCCTCTTGTGCCTTTATCTGCATCGGTCTTAGCAAACACGATATACGTATCCGCCTCTCCGCCGTTTGTAATAAACATTTTAGAGCCATTCAGGATGTATTCGTTCCCTCTCTTTTCTGCTCGTGTTTTTAACCCCGCAGCATCTGACCCAGCCTGTGGTTCTGTAATACAAAAAGCACCTAGATATTGACCTGAAGCTAGCTTTGGAATGTAGCGCTGTTTTTGTTCTTCCGTTCCAAAATATAAGATCGGGTTTGTTCCGACAGATGTATGAACAGATAAAATGACTCCCAGTGTAGCACTCACTTTTGATAGTTCATGAATCGCTAAAATATAGCTGATAAAATCCAGTCCTGCCCCGTCATACTCGTCTGGAATCGGAATTCCCATTAATCCTAGCTCACCCATCTTTGCTAAGATTTCAGATGGAAACTCTCCTTTTTCCATCCTCGGAATAAAAGGCTCTACTTCTTTTTGAGCAAAGTCTCTAATCATTTTTTGAAGCATTTTTTGTTCAGCCGTGAAAGTTAAGCTCATCGTGCTCCCCCTTATGAGTACGTATAAAAGCCTCTACCTGTCTTCTTGCCAAGCCACCCTGCTTTTACATATTTTCTGAGAAGAGGACATGGGCGGTATTTGTCATCCCCAAATCCTTCATGCAACGTTTCCATAATATACAAACACGTATCTAAGCCGATAAAATCAGCTAGTGTAAGAGGTCCCATTGGATGATTCATACCAAGCTTCATTACTTCATCAATGGCTTCTTTTGTCGCAATTCCTTCGTAAAGCGTAAAAATGGCTTCGTTGATCATTGGCATTAAAATACGGTTGGAAACAAAACCTGGGAAATCGTTCACTTCGACTGGCACTTTGTTTAAGGTTTTTACGACCTCATGAACCGCATCATACGTCTCTTGAGAAGTTGCTAAGCCGCGAATGATCTCCACAAGCTTCATCACAGGAACTGGATTCATAAAGTGCATTCCGATCAAGCGCTCGGTCGATTTTGTCACTGCGGCAATCTCCGTGATTGGCAATGATGACGTGTTCGTTGCCAAAATAGCGTCCTCTTTCGCAATGACATCTAATCGTGCGAAAATGCTTTTCTTTACTTCCATGTTTTCAACCGCTGCTTCAATAATCAGATCCGCACGCTCTGCTTCCTGTAAATTTGTTGTGAGCGTAAAACGATCCACGATATCATGTAGCTCCTGAGAAGAAAGCTTTCCTTTATCCACTTGTTTCTCAAGGTTGCGCTGAATACCTTTCATTCCTCGTTCAACAGCTTCCTGCGCAATATCATGTAAAATAACATCGTACTTTGCCATCGCAAACACTTGTGCAATACCAGACCCCATTTGTCCAGCGCCCGTGATCATTACCGTTTGAATATTCATCCCTATTCCCCCACTTTTTTAATGTACTTCGATCATAATGGCATCACCTTGGCCGCCACCACTACAGATGGATGCAACGCCGATTCCCCCACCGCGTCTTTTCAGTTCATGAATAAGTGAAACAATAATACGTGCTCCGCTTGCGCCGATTGGATGTCCCATCGCAACCGCTCCGCCATTTACATTAATTTTTTCTTCGTCAATGTTGGATAGCTTTGCACTAATAAGAGCTACCGCTGCAAATGCCTCATTAATTTCAAACAGGTCAATATCATCTACGCTCTTGCCCGTCTTTTCAAGCAGTTTGTTAATAACCAGACCCGGTGTTTTCGGGAAATCCTTCGGCTCTGTCGCCATTGATGTGTGACCTAAAATCGTTGCAAGTGGTGTTCTTCCTTCTTTTTGTGCACGTTCCTCGCTCATTAAGACAAGTGCTGCTGCCCCATCATTAACACCTGGTGCATTCCCTGCTGTAATCGTTCCTGCTTGATCAAAAATTGGCTTTAAAGCAGAAAGGCGTTCAAACGACGTATCTTTTCTCGGCGCCTCATCAGTTGAAACAACAAGTGGATCTCCTTTTCGCTGCGGAATAGACACAGGGACAATCTCTTCTCCCCAGTTACCATTTTCCTGCGCTTTAATTGCTCGCTCGTGGCTACGTAATGCCCAGCGATCCTGTTCTTCTCTTGAGATCTCCATCTCATCAGCTGACTGACTTCCGTATTCCCCCATTGCCACACCCGTGAAGCTACACGTTAAGCCGTCATGAGTCATTAAATCTTTTGCAAGTCCATCCCCCATGCGGAAACCAAAGCGTGCTTTCGGAAGAATGTAAGGAGCGTTACTCATCGATTCCATTCCACCAGCGACGATTACTTCCTCGTCTCCTGAACGAATAATTTGATCTGCGAGTGTGACGCTTCGCAACCCAGAAGCACACACTTTGTTAATGGTTTCTGTGCCAACTTCAAATGGTAAACCCGCATGATGAGCAGCCTGGCGAGAAGGAATTTGTCCTTGTCCTCCTTGCAGCACGCTTCCCATAATGACTTGCTGTACATCTTTTCCCTCTAACTGCGCACGAGTAAGCGCTTCCTTAATTGATATGCCGCCTAACTCAGAAGCTTTTAATGTACTTAGTGCTCCTCCCAATTTCCCTACAGGTGTACGTACGCCACTTAAAATCACTGTTTTAGTCATCATAGTTCCCCCTTGTTATGGTCATTGAATGGCTAATCGTGATGAAAGACTCAACATAAAATGCTTGTTGAGCCTCCACCACTTTTACCGTCTACTATTTTAAGAAGCTACTTCTTTCTTTTTGCCAAATACGGATTGTTCTAGAAGTTCTGCCACGTCATATGTTCCAACACGGTCTTCTACTTCCTTCGCTTTCGTACCATCGCTTAACATCGTTAAGCAGTACGGACATCCAGAGCTGATAACAGTTGGATTAACCATCATTGCTTGCTCAGTACGAGCGACGTTGATACGGCTTCCAGCGGTTTCTTCCATCCACATTAAGCCTCCACCAGCACCACAGCACATTCCTTTTTCGCGATTACGTTCCATTTCAACTAAGTTCACGCCTGGAATGGATTTTAAAATATTACGAGGCGCATCGTACACTTCATTGTAACGTCCTAGATAGCAAGAATCATGGAATGTTACCGTCTCAGATAACTCGTGAGTTGGCTTTAATCGACCCTCTTCTACTAGCTGTGCTAAAAGCTCTGTATGATGATAAACTTCGGCTTCTAATCCAAAGTCAGGATACTCATTTTTAAATGTGTTATAAGCATGCGGGTCGATTGTAACAATCTTCTTCACACCTGCTTTTTCAAACTCCTCGATATTCTTTGTTACCATCTCTTGATATAAGAACTCATTTCCAAGACGACGAGGCGTATCTCCAGAGTTTTTCTCCTTGTTCCCTAGAATCGCGAACTTCACACCCGCTTCATTTAATAGCTTTGCAAAAGCAAGTGAAATTTTTTGGCTACGGTTATCGTAAGAACCCATTGATCCTACCCAGAACAGGTACTCAAATTCCTCGCCAGCCTTGCTTAATTCTTTTACTGTTGGAATGCGAACAAATTCATGCTCATCACGCCAAGTTTCTCTTTCTTTACGGTTTAGACCCCAAGGATTTCCTTGGCGTTCGATATTTGTCATTGCACGCTGTGCATCTGGCTCCATTTTCCCTTCCGTTAGAACTAGGTAACGGCGCAAATCAATAATTTTATCCACATGTTCGTTCATAACTGGACATTGATCTTCACAGTTTCGGCAAGTTGTGCAAGCCCAAATTTCTTCTTCTGTGATGACATCTCCGATTAAGGAAGGATTGTATTCGAGCGTCGCAGCAGACTCTGTAGCACCCAATCCTGAAGCTGACATTGCTAATTGATTTCCTTTTGTATTTGAAAAAGCATACGTTGGAACCCAAGGAGCTTTAGATGTAATCGCTGCACCTTTTTCCGTTAGATGATCACGCATTTTGATAATTAAATCCATCGGTGACAGCATTTTTCCTGTTCCCGTTGCCGGACACATATTCGTACAGCGTCCACATTCTACACATGCATACATATCAATAAGCTGATGCTGTGTAAAATCTTCAATCTTCCCTACCCCAAAGCTTTCTTGTGTTTCATCTTCAAAATCAATTTTTTCTAGCTTACCAGGGTTTGATAAGCGGTTGTAGAACACGTTCACAGGTCCTGCAATTAAGTGAGCATGCTTTGATTGTGGCACGTACACTAAGAATGAAAGCAGGAAAATTAAGTGAATCCACCATGCAATGTAGAAGATCACGATTGATGGATGCTCCCCTATCCCACTTAGCACGACTGAAATAACAGATGCAACTGGTTCGAACCAAGAAAATTCTTCGTCAAACCAAACGATTGATACCCCATTTCCAATTAAAACAGACAGCATCAATCCACCGATAAATAATAGAACAAGCCCTGACTTAAAACCCCTTTTTAGTCGAACAAGCTTTTCAACATAACGGCGGTGGAACGCCCATACAACAGCAACTAAAATCACAAGTGATACAATCTCTTGGAAGAACGTGAAAATTGGATAGACAGGTCCTAGCGGCAAATGCGAACCCGGCTTTAGCCCCTTCCAAATAAAATCAATTGCGCCAAATTGAACAAGAATAAATCCATAGAAGAACATGACGTGGATGGCCCCACTCTTCTTATCCTTCAATAGCTTTTTTTGTCCAAATACGTTCACCCAGATTTTATCTAAACGTTCTTTGACACGGCCATCAAACTCCACTTTCTTTCCTAGCTTGATGTAGGCCATGCGCGTCCGAATTAAATAGACAAAAAGCGAGATGGCGTAAGCGGTTACAAATAAAAATAGTATTAAGTTTGCCCACAATAAACCCTTCATTGTTTTGTATCCCCTCTCCTGCTAAAAAATCTCTTCATCCCTTGTTGAATCATAGAAATTTTCTGAATAGTATATTACATACATTGTAAAATTGAATGAGCATTCAGTCAATAGATAATATCAAATTATAATCATGAAATAATATTTGATCTTACGGTCACACTAAAGAAAAAGGAGGCGTGGACGTTGCTAGCGACATTAATCGTAATTTTATTACTCATTATCTTCATCGCATGGCTCGCTATTGATTTTGCTGCAGGAAAACGAGCAATGTTACGATCCATTCCCGAACCGAAATATCCTAGTCGAACAGGTTCCCTCCAACTTTTTACGAACGGCAATCATTTATATGAGGATTATTTTGCAGAAATTGAAAAAGCCATGTCATTTGTCCATATTCTTTTTTATGTCGTTCAAGACGATGATATTAGTAAAAAATTCTTTGCGCTTCTGGAAAGAAAGGCGAAGCAGAATGTTGAAGTTCGTCTTTTAGTGGATTGGATCGGAAGTGCAAAGATGACGTCGAAATCTATTCGCTCGTTAAAAGCAAGCGGCGTTCATTTTTCTTATAGTCATTTACCCAAATTTCCGTATTTGTTTTACACATTAAATGCCCGCAATCACCGAAAAGTTACGATTGTGGATGGAAAAATTGGTTATATCGGAGGATTTAATATTGGACAGGAATATTTAGGATTGAATCCCGTGCTCGGCAACTGGAAGGATTATCACCTAAAAATGAGGGGAAAAGCAGTAGAGGACTTAGAAATGCAATTTCTTTTAGACTGGAAGCGAGCTACTTCAGAGGATTTATTGGATTGCTCCGATTACTTTTGTTCCCTTCCTGAAGGTGACCTAGAGATGCGTATTATGTCCTCAGAAGGAAAGTCCTTGGAATCTGATTTTTTGTCTCTAATTGAGCGATCAGAAAAAGAACTGTGCATCGGAACTCCTTACTTTGTACCAAGTCAGCGGCTATTTCAAGCTCTTTTAGACGCTTTAAAACGAGGAGTAAGTGTTCATATCCTTATGCCGATGAAGCCTGATCATAAATTTGTAAAAGACGCTGCGTTTGCTTACATACCCGCTCTTTTAGAAGCCGGGTGTCATATTCATCAATATTATTATGGGTTTTACCATGCTAAAACAATTATCGTAGATGAGACCATTTGTGACATTGGAACAGGAAATTTCGATAAGAGAAGCATTTTCTTAAACAGTGAAATTAATTGCTTCATAACGACCCCTTCGTTTGCGAAGCATGCACGAGATACGTTTTTTCGAAACGTAAATGAATGTAAGCCACTGGAGCTTTATCACATCGAAAAGCGAACACTATTTGAAAAAGGAAAAGAAATGGTGGCAACATGGGTTTCCCCTTTCTTGTAAAGGAGAGTGACAGCAATGCTCGTTCGATTCGGATATGTTTCACATGCTCTATCTCTTTGGGAAGCATCCCCTGCTCGAACGTTAACGTTCACAAGATGGCAGAAGCTCCCGAAAGAAGAGCGGCTAGAAAAACTGATTTCCGTTACCCGTGAAAATATTTGGAACACAAAGCGCGCTATTTTTTATAACATTGCGCAAGAAATCCCACTATATCGCCTCTCCTCTTCCCTTGTTCCTCTTGCTACACATCCGGAAGCAAAGTGGGATTATGAGTCGATTTTCGAGGAAGAATGGCGGGATTTAGGTCGTCTCATTAAAGAACATAAACTACGGGTTAGCTTTCACCCGAATCAATTTACGCTGTTTACTAGTGACAAAAGGCACGTCACCGAAAATGCCGTCTCTGATATGCAATATCATTACAATGTGTTAAAGGCGATGGGTCTTGAAGAGGAATCGGTTATCAATATCCACGTCGGGGGCGCTTACGGAGACAAGACCAAAGCCGTAGAGCGATTTCATCAAAATATTAAGCAGCTTCCAAACGAAATTAAACAGCGAATGACGCTCGAAAATGATGACAAAACGTATACAACGGATGAAACATTAACGATCTGTCAGCACCAGCAAATTCCCCTCATGTTTGATTATCATCACCATCAAGCAAATCCAGGTGAAGAAAAGCTTGAAAACTTACTAGCTTCTGTGTTTGATACGTGGTCACATATGAATTTAAATCCTAAAGTACATATCTCCTCACCGAAATCGGAAAATGCCTTTCGAAGCCATGCAGACTATGTGTCATTAGAGTTTGTGGAACCTTTTTTCCGGCTGGCTAGGGAGCTAGGACGGGATTTTGATGTCATGATTGAGGCAAAGCGTAAGGATCAGGCACTTTTAAAGCTTGTCGAGGATATTGCATCTATTCGCGGAGTTAAGCGAATCGGTGGCGCAACGATTCAGTGGAAATAACCAATAGAAAAGAACCTATCCGACGACCGGATAGGTTCTTCATGATTACATTTTCTCTGGAGCAGAAACGCCAATTAGCGCTAAAGCATTTTGAAGTGTAATTTGAACAGCCTTTACTAGTTCAAGGCGTGCTTTACTTCTTTCCGCATTTTCAGCATCCAATACTTTTTCAGCATTGTAGAAGCTGTGGAACGTAGAAGAAAGATCAAAGATATAATTTGTGATGCGGTGTGGAATACGTTTTGTCGCTGCTTCCGCTACCGCTTCTGGGAATTCCCCAACTTTTTTAAGTAAGTCCATCTCTTTTTCAGATGAAATATGAGATAGATCTGCTTTGTCATCTAATACGATTCCAGATTCTTCACCTTGGCGAAGAATACTGCAAATACGTGCATGAGCATATTGTGCGTAGTATACAGGATTTTCATTTGATTGAGATACCGCTAAATCTAAGTCAAAGTCTAGATGCGTATCTCCACTTCTCATTGCAAAGAAGTAACGTGTTGCATCTAATCCTACTTCTTCAATTAAATCACGCATCGTAACAGCTTTACCCGTGCGTTTACTCATTTTCATTTTTTCGCCATCTTTGAATAAGTGAACAAGCTGAATGATTTCAACTTCTAACGTATCTTTCCCGTATCCTAATGCTTGAATAGCCGCTTTCATACGTGGAATATATCCGTGATGATCCGCACCCCAGATATTAATTAGCTTGCCGAACCCACGCTTGATTTTATCTTGATGATACGCAATATCTGGCGTTAAGTATGTGAATGAACCATCTTGCTTGATTAATACGCGATCTTTGTCATCACCAAACGTTGTGGAACGGAACCATGTTGCCCCGTCTTCTTCATAGATGTGTCCTTGCTCACGTAGCGTTTCTAACGCGTCTTCAATTTTTCCATTTTTGTATAGAGATGTTTCTGAATACCAAACGTCAAATTTAACGCGGAACTCTTCTAAGTCCTGTTGAAGCTTTTTCATTTCATATTTTAACCCGTAATCACGGAAGAAGTTAAAACGCTCTTCTTCGTCTACGTTTACGTATTTATCGCCGTACTCTTCTGCTAATGCTTTACCAATTCCGACGATGTCCTGACCGTGATAGCCGTCTGCTGGCATTTCTTTTTCCATGCCTAGTGCTTGCATATAGCGTGCTTCAACAGAAAGAGCTAAGTTGTTAATTTGATTCCCTGCATCGTTAATGTAATATTCACGAGAAACGTCATAACCTGCTTTATCAAGAACGTTACATAATGAATCACCAACTGCCGCCCCGCGAGCATGTCCTAAGTGAAGATCACCTGTTGGGTTCGCAGAAACGAACTCAACCTGAATTTTTTCACCTTTTCCAGCATCTGATTCACCGTAAGCTGCGCCAGCTTTTAATACCGTTGGAATAACGTCTGTTAAGTAGCTGTTATCCATATAAAAGTTAATAAAACCAGGACCTGCAATTTCAATCTTTTCAATGGATGCTTTTGATTTATCAAAGTTTTCAATGATAGCTTCAGCAATCATTCTTGGTGCCTTTTTCGCTACGCGCGCTAACTGCATCGCCATATTTGTGGAGTAGTCACCGTGTGCTTTGTCCTTTGGTGTTTCTAATACGACTTCTGGGATTTGCTCTTCTTGTGCTAATTCTGCTTTAAGAACCGCTTGTTTGACTTCTTCTTTTAAGCGATCTTTTACTTGTTCAACAATATTCATGAATGTTGCTCCTCCTTAAATGTGATCGTTAGCGCATATCTTCCTGCCTTTTCACCTTGTAGATACAGGTCGTAAGAAAGAAAGAGGCGACCTTTTGTATTCATCTTTTTATTCTCAATGTTGTACGTTAACGTACTCATCTGTAATGGACCATATGGACTGGCATAGCTTCCTTCTACTTGCTCCTGCTTTCGGAACACCTGTCTCATTTTAAATAGGCCTGAGCGCATAATGATAACTTCATCAGGCTTTGCCTTTACAATCGTTGAAACATTCCCGTCTTCTAGCTTTTCTTCATATGTTAAGTACACCACACCATCTTTTTCGTGGAGGTGACCATTTGCTTTAAAGGAATTGGTTTCTTTTCTTTGCCCATCACGAATATCTGTGACGACGTGAACTTGAACCTCGCGTTTATCTGCAGCTGAGGGATTATTCATACTGATTACACTTCCCTACTATTCCGTACTTTTCATGATTAAATATAAGAAACAATCTAGTATCATATGAGATATGAATGGCCGACTGATTTTTACTTTATAACTTAAATAGTATAAACATTCTGCTAGGAGAATTCAACATCAGGAAGAAGGAAAAACAATGACTTCTTTTTATATGTAGATTAACCATTCTTCTTACTGCTATTGTTGCCACAAACTATTCATTGTGAACATCATGTAAAATTTTTTTATTTTAAAGCAAAAAACGTCATTTCATTATTGTGTTTCAATGTATTTAATGTCATCATAGTGAATATTTATAAATTTTATTAGTTAACGATTAAGCAATAGGGGAGAGTTTTTACGATGCTAGTACTCATTAAAAACATAGAGATTTATGCTCCGCAATATGTAGGAAAAAAAGATGTGCTACTCACAGGAGGAAAGATCGGTTACATCGATAACTCCATCGAACTTCCACATCACCTCCTTACCGATACAATTAACGGCGAAGGAAAGTTTTTATTTCCTGGTTTTATTGATGGCCACGTACATATCACAGGTGGTGGCGGTGAAGGTAGCTACAAAACGCGTACGCCTGAGCTTCAGCTTACAGATGCTACGCTAGCTGGTGTTACAACGATCGTAGGCGTAATTGGAACGGACGGAACGACTCGGACAATGCCTGCCTTAATTGCCAAAGCAAGAGGATTGGAAGAAGAGGGAATCACGTGTTATGTACACACAGGAAGCTATCAAGTACCTGTTAAAACGCTAACAGGAAAAATTGAAGATGACTTAATTTTAATCGATCGCGTAATCGGGGCTGGTGAAATCGCCATCAGTGACCATCGCTCTTCACAGCCTACCGTAGAGGAAATGGCGAAGATTGCATCAGCAGCACGAATTGGTGGAATGCTGTCAGGAAAAGCTGGTATTGTAAATGTCCACCTAGGGGATAGCCACTCAAAACTACGATTATTAGAACAAGTCATCGAGCAGCATGATATTCCGGTTAAAACGTTCCAACCTACTCACATTAATCGTAATCCATACTTATTTGAAGCCGGAATTGAGTTTGCAAAAAAAGGCGGATACGTCGACTTTACGACAAGCACTGTTCCAAGCTTTCTAGAAGGTGGTGAGGTAAAGTGCAGCACAGGATTGAAACGAATGCTTGAGAGCGGTGTTCCAATCGAACACATTACCTTTACCTCTGATGCTCAAGGTAGTTTGCCAGAATTTGATTCAGATGGGAATTTAGTCGGGTTAAAAATTGGCCGAGTGTCTTCCTTGTATGAAGAAGTTCGAGACGCTATTTTACAAGAAAATGTACCGATTGAAACGGCCCTTCAAGTGATCACGTCTACACCAGCGGCCGTGTTAAAGCTTTCATCGAAAGGCCAAATTGAGGTTGGTCGAGACGCAGATCTTGTTCTAGTAGACAAAGAATCTCTCTATATTCAGGACGTTTTTGCGAAAGGCGTATGCATGGTTCGAGACGGAGAAGCGGTCAAAAAAGGAACGTTTGAATAAAAAAGAAGCGAGCTTATCACTCGCTTCTTTTTATTTTACCCATCCTAAAATCATTTCACGGATAAGCTTACTTGCTGTATTTGCCGTTTGCTCTGACACGTCATAGATTGGCGCTACTTCTACTAAATCTGCTCCCACAACGTTTAGATCAGAATTTGCAATCGCATGAATCGATGCCAATAATTCTCTTGATGTAATACCGCCGCAATCCACTGTTCCTGTTCCAGGAGCATGTGCAGGATCTAGTACGTCAATATCAATCGTTACGTACACAGGACGGCCTGCAAGCGTTGGCAAGATTTCTTTCAATGGCTCAAGCACCTCAAATTTTGAGATGTGCATTCCAACTTCTTTCGCCCATTGGAATTCTTCCTTCATACCTGAACGAATACCAAATGAATAGACGTTTTTCGGTCCGATTAGCTCTGCTGCTTTACGAATTGGCGTTGAGTGAGAAAGAGGCTCTCCTTCGTACTCTTCACGAAGATCCGTGTGAGCATCCATATGGATAATCGCTAGATCCGGATACTTTTTATACATTGCTTTAATGACAGGCCAAGATACTAAATGCTCTCCGCCCATTCCCATTGGAAACTTGTCTTCTGCTAGTACTTTATCCACGAATTCTTCAATCATTTCAATGCTACGCTGCGGGTTACCGAACGGAAGCGGGATATCACCAGCATCAAAATATTTTACATCCTCTAATTCACGATCTAAATAAGCGCTATACTCCTCTAGACCGATTGATACTTCACGAATACGAGTTGGGCCGAAACGAGACCCAGGACGATAGCTAACCGTCCAGTCCATTGGCATTCCGTAAAGAACGGCTTTACTTTCATCAAAGTTCGGATGACTTTTAATAAATACATTTCCAGAATAAGCTTCATCAAAACGCATGGTTGTTCCTCCATTTCAAGATTTAATTTAGGAAAATACACTTGGAAAAAGGGAGTTCCAAAAGTTACGGTACGTTGGAACCCCCTCTCTTTTCTTATCTATCGATTATTTTACTAGGTCTGCTACAAATTTCGGTAAAGCAAATGCTGCTTTATGAATATCTTTTGTATAGTATTTTGTTTCCATGTCATGGAAGCGATCTTCACTTACTTCAAGTGGATCATGCTTCTTAGAACCGATTGTGAACGTCCAAAGACCGCTTGGATACGTTGGGATGTTCGCCACATATAAACGTGTAATTGGGAAGATCTCACGAACGTCACGTTGAACGTTTGTGATTAGTTCCGGTGTGAACCAAGGGTTATCTGTTTGAGCAACAAATACACCATCTTCTTTTAATGCTTTTGAAATTCCAGCATAGAAGCCTTTTGTGAATAGGTTAACAGCTGGTCCTACTGGTTCAGTAGAATCAACCATGATAACATCATATACGTTTTCGCTTTCAGCAATGTGCATGAAGCCATCGTCTACTTTTACTTCAACACGAGGATCTTCAAGAGCGCCAGCAATGCTTGGCAAGAACTTTTTAGAGTACTCGATTACTTTACCGTCGATTTCAACAAGCGTTGCTTTTTTCACGCTTGGATGCTTTAACACTTCACGAATTACTCCGCCGTCTCCTCCGCCAACAACTAATACGTTTTCTGGGTTTGGATGTGTAAATAACGGTACATGTGCAACCATTTCATGATAAACGAATTCGTCTTTTTCCGTTGTCATAACCATGCCGTCTAGTACTAACATGTTGCCGAACTCTTCCGTTTCAATCATATCTAATTTTTGAAAATCTGTTTGCTCTGTATGTAACGTGCGTTTAATTTTCGCCGTAATTCCAAAATTCTTTGTTTGTTTCTCAGTAAACCATAATTCCATCTCTTCAACTTCCTTTCTATTCTTAGAGTGAATTCAAGGATAGGTTTCCCTAACACAAGTAATACAAACACGAAATCAGTATAGAGGAATCTAGCAAAATTGCAAGAAAAATTTTAGCCGGATTGAAAACGGATGCTATTCATTACTAGATTTCGCTCTCTATTTTATAGAGAGACGTTTAAAAAATTGTTTTTCACCTCATACTGATTGCTAAAAGAGTACGGGAGGGTGAAAGATGGAGATCATTTTTATAGAGCGTTTGAAAAAAGCGAGAAAATATATCCGAATGGGCATTCTATTAGCTTTATTAGTGTGTGTTCTTTTTCTCATTGGCTTCGGTCTCCTATTCACCTATGCAAAAGTGGCTGGACCTCCACCTCTATCTGTTCCGCAAACTGTTACGTTCTATGCACAGGATGGGAGCGTCATTGGAGAAATGAGTCATGGGGAGAAACGTTACTGGGTACCGTTAAAAGATATTTCTCCGTTCTTAACCGCTGCGACAGTATCGATTGAAGATCAGCACTTTTATCAACATCACGGCTTTGATGGAAAGCGAATTGGTGGTGCGATTGTCGCTGATATTAAGGCGGGCGCAAAAGTGCAAGGTGCAAGTACGATTACGCAACAGTATGCGCGAAATCTGTTCCTAGGTCATGATAAAACATGGGAGCGTAAAATTGTTGAAGCACTTTATACCGTTCGCTTGGAAACAAACTATACGAAGGCCCAAATTTTAGAAGGGTATTTAAATACCATTTACTACGGACACGGAGCGTATGGGGTAGAGGCCGCATCGCGGTTTTACTTTGGTAAATCAGCGAAAGATTTAACACTTGCAGAAGCATCTGTTCTCGCTGGAATCCCAAAAGGTCCTACCTATTATTCGCCTATGGATCATTTAGATAATGCTAAAGCACGACAAAAGCTAATTTTACGCTCCATGGTTCGCGATCATAAAATTAGCCAAAAAGAAGCGTTGTCTGCTCAAACTGTGGCGCTCAGCTTCGGTACAAAACCATATATTGAAAAGCAACAGCTTGCTCCTTACTTTGTAGATAGTGCTAAAGCGCAGCTTATTAATGAATTAAAGATTGATCCTGATATGATTAAAACGAAAGGGTTAAAGGTGTATACAACCCTGAACCCTTCCTTACAAAAGATTGCGGAAGAAACCGTTCGGAGCACGGTCGCCGATTATTCCGATATTCAAATTGCACTCACTGCGATCAACCCAAATAATGGACAAGTACAAGCTCTTGTAGGCGGGCGTGACTATGAACAAAGCTCTTTTAATCGAGCCACGCAGGCTGTGAGACAGCCTGGATCGACGATGAAGCCTTTTCTGTATTATGCAGCATTAAAAGAAGGATTTACTCCTTCAACGGAAATGAAGAGCGAGCCAACTACGTTCACAATGGCAGACGGGGTATCTAAATACACACCGAGCAACTACAACAATTATTATGCCGATGGCCCAATTACGCTTGCTCAGGCAATTGCTCTTTCAGACAACGTGTATGCTGTAAAAACAGATATGTTCATCGGTGAAAAAAAGCTGATTGAGACCGCAAAGTTGTTAGGCATCTCCACTCCTCTTAAAGAAGTTCCTTCACTTGCCCTAGGCACGTCGGGAGTGAAGCAGGTGGAAATGGCCAACGCCTACGGAATTCTGGCGAATGGCGGAAAAGAAGTAAAGCCTTCCTTTATTCAACGAATTGAAACGTACGATGGACAAACGGTCTATGAAGAACCAATTCAACATAAGCAGCTGTTAGATCCTAAAGTTGCTTTTGTCACGAATCAGCTGATGACTGGCATGTTTGATCCAAAATTAAATGACTATACATCTGTGACAGGTACACCGATTTTAAAACAGCTCTCCCACGATTACTCGGGAAAGTCCGGTACAACACTGACGGACAGCTGGATGATTGGCTCATCTCCAGAGCTCACCACAGCGGTTTGGTCTGGATATGATGACAACCGAGAAATGACGTCACCACCTGAACGTAAATATACGAAAGAAATTTGGGCGACTTTTATGGAGAAAGCTCTTCGCAATCAAGGAGCTTCTAGTTTTTCCACACCAAAAGGAGTTGTTGGCGTACTCGTAAACCCTGATAATGGAAAGCTAGCCACACCGACCTGCCCTGTGGCCCGCCTTACTTATTACGTAAAAGGCACAGAACCAACTGAATACTGCACGGAGCATCTGCACCATAAAAAAGCGAAGAAAGCAAAACCTGCTCCAGAAAAGCACTGGTATAATTCCTTCTGGGATTGGATGCGATAAAAAAACGCCGCTTGTCAAATATGACAAGCGGCGTTTTTCGTTATTCTAAACCTGCTTTTAATTCATCACTTGAGCGCTCCCAAAGCTCCTCATTATGAGACTTTAGGAAGTCACGTAACAGATGCTTAGACTTTTCATCCATATGATCGACCATAATAGATCGTTTCATTGATTTATCCATTTTGTTTACGTGCTCTGGCAATGATTTGTACCCGCGACGGGCTTCACGATTAACGGTCATCTCACATGCCGTCACACCTGCGTAATACGGTCCTTCTGCACGACGATCAATCGTTACCCAAACGAGCCAATAGAGTTTCCCTTCAGGTGCGTCCTCACGATTAGGTAAAAACTTAATACCTCGCTCAACAGCGCTTCTTGCGTGCATCGCGCCAATATCAACAAACGCCTCTCCGTCCTCTGGGCAGACGAATACAGGTGAAATATTATCAAGGCTTAATGCCCCTACACCAAAGCCTCCGTGGCCATCTGTTGGGTCGTTTTTGATGATATTAAAGCCCAGTTTCTTTTTCTTAGGTTGTTCTTCCATCTTACATCCTCCTTAAAAACCAATAATCGGTCGTAAAACCGTATCAATTAGATTTGCTAAAAATGGGATTCCGACATTGTAAATCGGACTAATGACAAACTGATCGAGCGGCGTAATCACGATGACCAAAAAGAGGAATATTCCCCATGGTTCGTATTGTGTCATTCTTGCTCGAACAGGGTTCGGCACAAGATCTTCAATTACTCGATAACCATCTAGCGGTGGAAACGGCAGTAAGTTAAAGAGAAACAGCAATAGATTAATGGTCATGAACATATTAAAGAAGCGAAACACAAACTCATGACTGACGCTGTCTACTCCTAATCTTAGACAAATATACCATATGGCAACCCCAATGAACGCTAGAATAAAGTTACTAATCGGACCTGCAATCGACACAAGAACTCCAGCTAGTCTAGGTCGCTTAAAATAAAAGCGATTCACTGGCACTGGTCGCGCCCATCCAAATCCCCCTATGATTAAAAACAATGTACCCAAAGGATCCAAATGAGCCAACGGGGAAAGCGTCAATCTGCCTTGATTTTTGGCTGTTGGATCGCCAAATTTATACGCAACGTACGCGTGTGCAAATTCATGAACAGTGAAGGCGATCAACAGCGAAATCACTACAAATGGAATTTGTTCAATAGGAAAGGCTAAAAATTGTTCCACTCCGTTTCTCCTTTTTGTCTATTTTACGCAAAGCCGTGACTACACTTCTGTAGCACCTTTGCGTTCTATTATCTTCAGTATACTATATCAACCTATTCTGTTCACTAGAACCGCTGTATGCATCCATATCGTCCCTATCCTAGACAGTTGCACGATAAGCCTGAAAAGCAGTACACTAATATCGAAAACGTTTTCTAAAGGAGGAACTAAAATGCCATACGTAACGGTTAAAATGCTAGAAGGTCGCACAGAGGATCAAAAAAGAGCGCTCGTTGAAAAAGTAACAGAAGCAGTTTCAGAAACAACAGGTGCATCCAAAGAAAAAGTAACGGTTTTTATTGAAGAAATGTCTAAAAACCACTACGGAGTAGCAGGTAAACGTTTGAGCGATCAGTGATAATGAGAAAGCGAAATGATTAATCATTTCGCTTTCGTTGCTTTAATCCCTCAATATACTCGTAGGCTTTTTCAACTTCTTCCACTGTATAACGTTGCTTACTTTTTAACGTAAACACCTTTTCCTGCACTTCTTCTTTCGGTAAGTTTTCAAAATACAATACCGTTGATACAAGCTCTAAAAAGCGTGAGTTCTGTTCGTTCATATCACTCATGCATTCTCCTAAACATGGAAGGTCCAGTTCAAAATGACTTAAAAACTCTTCACCTGAGTCTGTTAATGCATAGCGATACTGCATGTATCCGCCTTTTTTTTCTTTTACTTCATTAATAAACCCTAAATTACAAAGCTCTTCTACTCGTAGGGTCAACTCCTCGGAGTAAGGTCCAAAAAAATGAAAGTTATACTTCTCGTAAAACGGGAACTCCAGCTTTTTTGCGATAAAGATC
The DNA here is from genome assembly GCF_022646885.1 of Priestia koreensis. Lineage (GTDB taxonomy): Bacteria > Bacillota > Bacilli > Bacillales > Bacillaceae_H > Bacillus_AG > Bacillus_AG koreensis_A. Next base: position 4,411,358 of record NZ_CP061868.1, read on the forward strand.
ATTTTCTGCAGCTTTTTTCTCCCGACTACCTCCCCTACCGAAGAAAATGCTTTTATAATTTTTGCATGCTCATTTAACAAAGCCCCTTCAACTCCTATACGTACACACCTTATTTTCTTCAATCAGCCGTCTCATATTTACAACAAGCTAGCTACCCCTTAACGGTCTACTTGCTCTAGTAATTGAAGAATTTTTTCTTTTTCTTTGCAGCTATCTGGCAAATTACGAATTAAATCTTGTGGAAAATACAATTTATGATCGGTTCTCTTTTTCCCTGAGATTGACTCTACAATTTCGGATTCTCTTGAAAGCTCACGCAGTTCTCCGTTTGGCATCAGCAAGTGAATCGGAAGACGCTCCTCTTCTTCGCCAGGACGATAAAAATCGTACGGAAGATCACTAGATGAATCCACGACTAAATAATAATCGGGATCAATTCCTGCCTTTTCGAATAAGTGCGTAAGCTCCATCCACATCTTCATCTGTGAATTTGGGTTAAACTCGATGTATTTAAATAAGTTTCGATCTAAAAAACGGCGACACAATTCTGCTAAAATCGTATCCTCTTCATCCTGCCATGCTTGGAAATAAAACATAATGACTGACTCGTCCAGACGCAGATAATCACGCAGAGAAATCTCTTCTTCAAACAACGAATAAAAGTGAACAGGTTCTTGTTTGAAAGAGTAATATTCTTGATGAAGATATTTCGCACGATGCAAGATTTTTGTGAGGATAACTTCTGCACTCCTTGTAACGGGGTGGAAATAAATCTGCCAATACATTTGGTAGCGACTCATAATGTAGTCCTCTACCGCATGCATGCCGCTATGCTTGATGACCACTTGATCTTCCCTCGGTCTCATGACGCGCAGAATTCGCTCCATATCAAAGTGCCCGTAGCTTACCCCCGTGTAGTAGGCGTCTCGCTGCAGGTAATCCATTCGATCGGCATCAATTTGACTTGAAATCAAACTAACGACTAGCTTGTTTTCATACGTTTTTGCAATAACCTCTGCTACTTTTTTCGGGAAATCATCACCCATTCGACGTAGCACATGGTTCACTTCTGTATCTCCGAGAATAATAGCCTGTGTAAAATCTTCATGATCAAGGTGAAATACCTTTTCAAACGAATGTGAAAAAGGTCCATGCCCTAAATCATGTAAAAGCGCTGCACATAAACACAATAAGCGCTCATCCTGATTCCAATGCTCTCTTTCTCTAAAGACATCATCAATAATTCGACGAATAATTTCATAGACACCTAGAGAGTGATTGAATCGACTGTGCTCTGCCCCGTGGAACGTTAAATAAGTAGTTCCTAACTGGCGGATACGACGAAGACGTTGAAATTCGGACGTTCCAATTAAATCCCAAATAAGCTTGTCTCGAACATGTACATAGCGATGCACAGGATCTTTAAATACTTTTTCTTCACTTAGTTTTCCATTAGGATAGGTCATCTATATACCTCTCTGTCTTCACTTGTTTATCTAATCTGAATCTACTTCATAAGTGAGTGTAGGGCCCTTCCCCTCGCTGTAATAAGCTTCTCTTTTGTTGAGGGTTTCGCTGCTCCAAAGCACGTTTCTCTATACGTCCATATGCTTTTTAAGCGGTTGATGTAAAAGGGGTTTTTTGGTGCTTGTTCTCTGTTACATAATTCAACATTTTCCCTATTTTCTCCTACATCAATCGTTAAAAGAATGAAAAAATCACCCTGTGCAAGACAAAGGCGATTTTTAATTTTTATTCAATTTCTTATTAATTTTTTCAATCAATTCATCTTCTGTTGGTGCTGCAACAGGACGATTATTGACGAACGCAAATGACTTTTTACGTCCTGGTCCACAATATGACTGACAGCCGACTTTAATCTCCGCACATTCATCTATCTTCTTAAGTCGAGGCGTTAACGTTTTAATATTCGTTGCCTGACAATCATCACAAATACGAAATTCATTTGCCATTTCTTACAATCCTTTCGCTACAGACTGAATAATTCTGCTTGGCCTAAAGGGTATTTTACAGTTATTTATAATTCAATGCAACCTATACTGAGAGGAATGTTATTGGGATAATCTTAAAAATTACCATACTGCTAGAATAATGGTATAAACCGCAACAGAATTGTCCATGCTGATAGTACCAAACACTGACTAACATTAGGAAACAACAAATATTAGGGAGTTGAAGAGTATGAAAGAAAGACAAGATGCATGGACAGAAGAAAATGATTTATTGCTAGCTGAAACCGTTCTCCGTCATGTTCGAGAAGGAAGTACACAGCTAAATGCTTTTGAGGAAGTGGGTGACCAGCTAAACCGCACATCTGCTGCCTGTGGATTCCGTTGGAACGCTGTCGTTCGTCATCAGTACGAAAAAGCACTACAGCTAGCTAAGAAACAGCGCAAACAGCGTATGCGTGCATTAGGACAGACAAACGGCAAGAAAAAGCTATTGTACAATCCTCCTGTTTCGTTACTAAATCAATTAGATCACATTGATGACTTAGATAGTCTAGAAGAAGAAATGATTCAATCCACCGTTTCAGCAACATTACCAGTATCAGCTGAAGACTATGTGGAGGAAGAGATTGCTCCAAAAGTGGAACTACCTGCTGTCACAGTCGCTCCTACCGCTACTGCCAGCAAACCTTCATCAGGTCTCTCTTTGGATCAAGTCATTCTTTTCTTACAATCCATGCGGTCTAAGAATCTAAATTCAGAGATCTTTAAAAACCAAAATCATCAGCTCATGCGTGAAAACGAAGAGCTTCGTATGAAGAATAAAGAACTAGTAAAACGTGTAGAAGAGCTTGAAGCAAACACAACTACTATTCAAGAAGACTACGAAACATTAATGAAGATCATGAATCGTGCCCGCAATTTTGTTCTATTTGATGAAGAAGACCGTGCAACAACAAAGTTTAAAATGGACCGAAATGGAAACCTTGAAAAATTAGCTGAATAGGTTTCAAGACTATAAAGGATCGTGCCCCTCTTTTAGTATGAGAGGCGCGATCCTTTTGTATTCATCTAAAAGTCATTCCGCTATATTATGGTATAATATCAAAGGTTTAGTCCATGACTGCTACTCAAAAGCAAGTCATGAAAAGAGGGAGTTTTATACATGAGTACAAGTCTATCCTTACTAGCGCAGCCAAAATGGCGAATTATAGATCAATCAAGTCTCGGACCACAGTTTGATGCTCTTCATTCTTTTGCAATGGACGATACGCTTTGCACATCTGTTGGTTCCGGAGATTCTCCTGCCACAATGCGCTCATGGGTTCATCATCAAACGATCGTATTAGGTATTCAAGATACCCGTCTTCCTCATCTTGAGGACGGCATTCGCTATCTAGAAGAACAAGGCTATCGTGTGATTGTCCGCAATTCCGGGGGACTAGCAGTTGTATTAGATGAAGGCGTGCTGAACGTTTCGCTTATTTTCCGGGATACTGAAAAAGGAATTGATATTAACCGTGGCTATGATGCTATGTGGGAATTAATTCAGGTCATTTTCGCTTCTTATAATGTAAAAATCGAAGCAAAAGAGATTGTTGGATCTTACTGTCCAGGAAGCTATGATCTCAGTATTAATGACCAAAAATTTGCCGGCATTTCACAGCGTCGCATACGAGGCGGAGTTGCGGTGCAAATCTATCTTTGTGCGACAGGAAACGGTGCACAAAGGGCCAAGCTTATTCAGAAATTTTATGAAGAAGGTCTTAAAGAGGCAGAAACGAAGTTCACCTATCCTGTTATCGTACCAGAAACGATGGCATCTCTTACGGAGTTGTTAGGAGAAGAAGTAACTGTTTCATCTTTAATGCTCTCTTTACTGACGGCATTGAAAGAATTAGGTGGATCATTAGTACCTGCTTCTTTATCAGAAGAGGAATCCGTTTTATTTGATTATCACTTACAGCGAATGATTGACCGAAACGAAAAATTCTTGCCCGTAGAAAATGAATCATAAGAAAAAGCCGTTCGAATTCGAACGGCTTTTTTTATAGAATTATTCTGCTTGAGCAGCTGTAATTAATGCAAGTTTGTATACGTCTTCTTCGTTACATCCACGAGAAAGATCATTTACAGGCATATTTAAGCCTTGTAGGATTGGACCTACTGCTTCAAAGTTACCTAAGCGTTGTGCAATTTTGTACCCAATGTTACCTGCTTCAAGGCTTGGGAATACGAATACGTTCGCATCACCTTTAATTGCAGAACCTGGTGCTTTTTTCTCTGCTACAGATGGAACAAAAGCAGCGTCAAATTGGAATTCGCCATCAAGCGTTAAGCTTGGTGCCATTTCTTTTGCAATTTCAACCGCGTTTGCTACTTTTTCTGTTTCAGGTGATTTAGCAGACCCTTTTGTTGAAAAGCTTAGCATTGCAACGCGTGGATCGATATCAAACATTTGTGCTGTACGAGCACTTTCAATGGCAATTTCAGCTAGATCTTGGCTATCTGGAGCAATGTTAATCGCACAGTCAGCGAATACATATTTTTCATCTCCACGAACCATGATGAACACACCAGAAGTTTTCTTAATTCCTTGGCGAGTTTTGATAATTTGAAGTGCTGGACGAACTGTGTCAGCTGTTGAATGAGCAGCTCCACTTACAAGACCGTGTGCTTTGCCCATGTGTACAAGCATTGTACCGAAGTAGTTCTCATCAAGTAAGATACGACGAGCATCTTCTTCTGTTGCTTTTCCTTTACGGCGTTCAACGAATGAAGCGACCATTGCTTCAAACTCTGGGTATGATTTTGGATCAAGAATTTCAGCATTTGTTAAGCTAACGTTCATGCTTGCTGCTTTTGCTTCAATTTCTGCTTTATCTCCAACTAAGATTGGGGACATAATACCTTCACTTGCAAGACGTCCTACCGCTCCAATGATGCGCTCATCTAATCCTTCTGGAAATACGATACGGATGTTCTTACCGGAAATCTTACTTTTTAAGCCTGCGAATAAATCACTCACAATAAGCCCTCCTTTGGTATGTAAAAAAACTTGTCTGTTATTAGGATACTTCACTTCGTCACATTGTAAAAGGGATGCTACAAAAGGGATGCGCTTACATAAACAAGTTCATTAATTATGAATTTTCAAAAATATATCTTCCCCGGATGCTTTTTTAATATGTACCCACTTTTCACCTTTTAGTCACATATGAGAATGTTTTTCATTTAAGAAAGAGGGATAAGCTATGATATAGTAAAGATAGTATTTATCGTTTTATTTAGGAGGGAATTAGAATGGCAGAAGCAGCACAAACACTAGACGGCTGGTATAGCCTTCATGATTTTAGATCAATTAACTGGACTGCTTGGAAGCAGCTTTCTGAGGAAGAGCGTCAAGCGGCGATTCATGAATTTCTAGGGCTAGTAGAAAAATGGAACAAGACTCAAACAGATGGCCAAGGTAGCCATGCTATCTATTCTATTACAGGACAAAAAGCAGATTTCATGCTTATGCTGCTACGTCCAACAATGGAAGAACTAAATGAAATTGAGAACGAGTTCAATAAAACAGCGCTTGCTGAATATACAATTCCAATGTATTCATATGTATCTGTTGTCGAGCTAAGTAACTACTTACCTTCTGATGAAGATCCGTATGAAAACCCGCATGTACGTGCACGTCTATATCCAACCCTTCCTCAAGCGAAGTATGTCTGCTTCTATCCAATGGACAAACGTCGCCAAGGAGACGATAACTGGTATATGCTTCCGATGGAAGAGCGTCGCAATCTAATGCGTAGCCACGGCATGATTGGACGTCAATATGCAGGTAAAGTAAAACAAATCATCACAGGCTCTGTTGGTTTTGATGATTACGAGTGGGGCGTTACATTATTCGCAGATGATGTCCTTCAATTTAAAAAGTTAGTGTATGAAATGCGCTTTGACGAAGTAAGTGCACGTTACGGAGAGTTCGGTAGCTTCTTCGTTGGTAACATTTTAGCTGAAGATCGTATTGAACAATTTCTTCACGTATAAGCAACTTCAAAAGCTCCCTTATTAGGGGGCTTTTTTCTATGCCCTCTTTTCTTTCGTGATCATTCCTCAGCAACGTTTCATTCACTTTTTTATCCTCCTCTTTACCTGCTATTCCTCATTTATCAGAAACGAAATTTAGAGCCACGCCATGAAGATATACGCATACTTAAAAACCATTAATCATATTTATAGACTAGTGAATAAGTGAGGTGACAGTATGGCTGTAATTCCGTACAACGAGGCAGACGTCAAGCTCTTGGCTAGACTGATGCGGGCTGAAGCAGAAGGTGAAGGAAGATTAGGCATGCTTATGGTAGGAAATGTTGGCGTGAATCGCGTGGCCGCTAAATGCTTGGATTTCAAAGACGTAAATTCCATTGATCGAATGGTCAACCAACGACCTGGAGGTTTTGAAGCCACTCAAAAAGGTTATTTTTATCAAAAAGCACGCGGTTCTGAAATTGCTCTTGCCAGAAAGGTCATTAAGGGAGGAAAGTATCACCCAGCCTCCAGTTCACTATGGTTCTTTAAGCCTCAGGGCAATTGTCCAGGGCAATGGTATAACCAGTCAAACGCCGGACGATTTAAATCGCATTGTTTCTACCAACCATCTCAATCTGACTGTCCGCAGATTTTTTAATATTTTACGTTCATTGAAGGAGGGATTTTATGAAAAAGCAACAGAAAGGCAACGATCAAGGGCAAGGTCAAGGTCAAGGGCAAGGAAACTATACGCAAAATCCATACATGAACTATGGCTACCCACCTTATTACACACAGTATCCTCAAGGTCAGCAGCAAGGTGGCTATAATCCTCAATCACCTCCTCCTATTGCTTCTGGAGGCAGCGGAAAACCACAGGATTCAACCATGCTTCCTGTCGAAGAATCCTATATTGAAAACATTCTGCGACTTAACAAAGGCAAACAAGCAACGGTATATATGACATTCGAAAATAACAATCAGTGGAATGCAAAAGTCTTTAAAGGAATTATTGAAGCGGCAGGAAGAGATCATATTATTTTAAGCGATCCGCAGACTGGTAAACGTTACATTCTCCTAATGGTGTATTTAAATTACATCGAGTTCAATGAACCGATTCAATACAATTATCCATTCGGTATGCAGGGACAGCAGCCATTAAGCAATTATTCTCCGAGATAATAAAAAAGGTTGAGGACATTCACTCCTCAACCTTTTTTATTACAATGATTTTGCCGCAACAATCACGATAAAAATCCAAGATAAAATGAAGGCTACTCCGCCAAGAGGAGTAATCGCTCCTAGAACTTTAATACCTGATGTACTTAAAACGTACAGGCTTCCTGAAAATAAGACAATCCCACCAAACATTGTCCAACCTGCTGCGGTTAGCAGTGAGGATTGAGGAAATTTGGATGCTAAAAATGCAATCACAAATAACCCCATTGCGTGAAACATTTGATATTGAACGCCGGTTTTCCAAACTTCTAAGTACTTCGCAGAAATTTTCCCTTCTAACCCATGCGCACCGAAAGCCCCAAGTCCTACGGCTAACATCGCATTAATTGCTCCTAAAATTAGAAATAGTTTCATTCATCTTCTCTCCTCTTTGTAGTTGCGATGAGATTTTCTTAAAAATCAAATAAGCTGTCGCCATTCGCTTCGTCTGTTTTCATCGGACGAGATGCAATTGGGTTTTGCTGAACAAACGTAGCTGGAGACGGTTGTACAGCTGGAGATGGATTGACAGGTGCAGTTACTGGTGCTGAATTTGCATGACGAGGAGACGTATCATCATCAAGTGCAAGCTCACAAAGCGTCTTAATCGCAATTAACGAGTCACGCGTCTTGCTCTCACTGCTTGCATATGCCTTTGCCTTCCCTATTTCCTGTTCCATTCGCTCTATTAACTGAAACATTGAGATACTCATATTTTCACCTCATATCGATCCGTTTCGTATCATCTTACAGTGCAACTTTATTTTAACAAAAGAAATTTTGATAATCCATCTATCACTCATTTTTAGAAAGTGACACTATTGTGTCCGCCTTTATGACTAATTAAGGACAGGGATGAGTATTCATCTGATAATTTGGGTAAACCGTAGATAAGATCAGTTCAAACATCAGCATAAAAGGAGGATTACCATGAAAATCCTATTAATTATTGTCATTGTTCTTGTGTTACTATTTGTCTTTAAGCGAATGAGAAAATAAACGTTACATACAAAAAAGGAGCAGTCAACTGCTCCTTTTTACTGTTTTCTTACTGAATATTTTCAATCTGCCAGTCGATTGGTTCGCGGTCGTTCTCCTTTAAAAACTCATTCGCCTTCACAAAGTGCTGATTTCCAAAGAAGCCTCGATTAGCAGAGAATGGGCTTGGATGTGGACTTTCTAAAATTAAGTGCTTGTCGCTCTGAATGAGCTCTTTCTTTTCTTGCGCATGCTTTCCCCACAGCATAAATACAATCGGATCTTCCTTCTGAGAAACAAGCTCAATCACACGATTTGTGAACGTCTCCCATCCTTTGCCCTTATGCGAATTTGCTTCACCACGCTGTACGGTTAGTACCGTATTAAGCAGTAGGACGCCTTGTTTGGCCCATTTCACCAAATAACCGTTATTAGGAATTTCATACCCAAATTCACTGTGCAGCTCTTTGTATATATTTGCTAAAGATGGCGGTGTTTTTACGCCTGGTTGAACCGAGAAACTTAGTCCATGCGCTTGATTTGGTCCATGATAAGGATCTTGTCCTAAAATCACTACTTTTGTATTCTCATAGGACGTATAGTGCAAAGCATTAAAAATATCGTACATATCTGGATAAATTGTTTTTGTTTGATATTCTTCTGCTAAAAACTTTCGTAACTCTAGATAGTAGGGCTTTTGAAATTCATCTTCTAATAATGGAGCCCAATCATTTTTCAAAATTGACATCTGCTTCCTCCTCGAATGTAATTCTTACTCGTAGCGTACCCATTTTTATTAAACCAATCAACCCACCCTTGTTTTTTAGCCACTTCCCTTCTTTTTGTCCCTCTACACAAAATTTTCAGAGGAAAAATTTTTAAAAAATAAATCCTTATATATCAACAACGTAAACCCTTTCAAGGTTCACGTTTACGTTAAATGTGTCAATTTTGCAAACTTCATTTATGACAGATCCCATAAATTATTGTTAAACTATAGTGGTATTTGGAATACTATTTGAAGAATTGCTTGAAAACTGCGTTCTAATAAGAGCGATCTGTACAAAAAGCAATAATCTTTACTACATAAAAGTGAGGTCCTAAAAACAAATGGCACAACAAACACCAAAATCAATTATTGTCATTTTCGGAGCAACAGGGGATTTAGCAAAACGTAAACTATTCCCTTCCATTTTTCGACTATATAGAGAGAACAAAATTTCTGAAGACTTCGCCGTTGTCGGCGTAGCACGAAGAGAATGGTCAAACGAAGAGTTTCGTGGAAACGTTCAAAAGTCAATCAGCAACTTGCCAACTTTCGGTAAGGATGCAGAGAAGTTCGCTTCTCACTTCCACTATCTACCGTTTGATGTAACAAATATTGAGTCTTATCAAAATCTTAATGGTCTTTTAAGTGAATTAGATGAGCAATACAATGTTCCTGGAAATCGTATTTTCTATCTAGCGATGGCTCCTGAGTTCTTTGGTCCAATCGCTTCTAACTTAAAACAAGAAGGCTTAACAGCTACAAAAGGCTGGAGCCGTCTTGTAATTGAAAAACCATTCGGTCATGATTATGAATCTGCAGAAGAGTTAAATGAGCAAATTCGTCATGCGTTTGATGAAGATCAAATCTATCGCATTGACCACTACTTAGGAAAAGAAATGGTTCAAAACATTGAAGTTATTCGTTTTGCGAACTCAATGTTCGAGGCTCTGTGGAATAACCAATACATTTCAAACATCCAAATCACGTCTAGTGAAACACTTGGAGTAGAAGATCGCGGTCGCTACTATGAGTCATCAGGTGCTCTTCTAGATATGGTTCAAAACCATATCATGCAGGTCGTAGCTCTTCTTGCGATGGAGCCACCAATTAAATTAACACCGGATGAAATCCGCAGCGAAAAGGTAAAAGTACTTCGTGCATTACGTTCTGTAACTGCTGAAGAAGTAAACGACTACTTCGTACGCGGACAATACGGAAAAGGCGTTATGGACGGTGAGGAAGTAATTGGATACCGTGAAGAAAACGCGGTAGATCCTGAATCAAATACAGCAACGTTTGTTGCAGGTAAATTGATGATTGATAACTTCCGCTGGGCTGGCGTACCATTCTACATCCGTACTGGTAAGCGTATGACTGAAAAATCAACGGAAGTTGTGGTTCAGTTCAAGGATCTTCCAATGAACTTATATCGCGACAAAAGCGCAGATCTTCAGCCAAACCTGTTAGTTATTCACATTCAACCAGATGAAGGTATTACGCTTCATCTAAATGCGAAAAAAGAAACCGGTGGCGCGACGTCTACGCCAGTTAAGCTAGACTATAACAACTCTAGTGATAAAATGAACACACCAGAGGCATACGAGCGCTTAATCTATGACTGCATGCTTGGTGACGCAACAAACTTTACTCACTGGGACGAAGTAGCTCTATCATGGAAATTTGTTGATACAATTTCTGAGGCATGGAGCAAAGAAAAAGCAACAAACTTCCCGAACTATGAGTCAGGATCAATGGGTCCAAAAGAATCTGACAAGCTGTTAGCAGAAAATGGATTCCACTGGTGGTCCGTAAAACCTGTAGCAGAAAGTGATTCCGAATAATAGATGCGAAAAGAAGCTCTTAATTTCAGTGCGGTCACTGAAAAACTTCGGACTTTTTAGATGATCAGCAGAAAGTAAGACAAAAAAGCTGGGTCCATTCCGTTCTCTGGAATGGACCCAGCTTTTTCTTCATTCTTTTTAGGTTAATGGTGAAAATGGCCCTTGCATTTTCATGCCAACGAGACCCGAGAATGTGGCTACATCATACCCGTGTCTATGCTTGAACTCGCTGTTCTTCGCTTCAATTTTAGACCGTTCCTTTTATGTCTCCTTAAAGTATGTTCTTCTTTGATAAGGTGCTTGTTCCGTATGTTCCGTTGACTTCAATGAAACGGAATCATTGGAACCACCATTTTGAATAAATGGATTTCCTTCATGATAAAGCAAAAAACAACCAAGTTCCTTTCAAAATGGGAACTTGACCATTTCATCTGATATAGTCGCTCTAGGTTGTTTGGAATGGAAGGTGCGAGACTCCTGCGGGATTAGCGTGACAGGTGAGACCCCGCAGAGCAGCGAGGAGGCTCACCGCGCGCCCCGCGGAAAGCGAAGCGACCTGGAGTGGAAATCAACCGACTCCGTCATGAACGCAACCCTCTAAGGACTTTTTCAGTGGCCTAAATTTCAGGAGCTTCTTTTTTTATGGGGATATTCTCGATACGGATCACTGCTTATTTTTTCTACTTCTACCAATGCGTGCATAACAAAAAAGGCAGCCGGTGGCTGCCTTTTTTACACTCTTATTTCATCCACTCTGTATGGAAGATTCCCTCTTTGTCTACACGTTGATAAGTATGAGCACCGAAGTAGTCACGCTGTGCTTGAAGAAGGTTAGCTGGTAATGTTTCTGTACGATAGCTGTCATAGTACGCTAATGCGCTTGAGAATGCTGGTACAGGAATACCTTGCTTAATCGCAACTGCTAGCACTTCACGAAGTGCAGATTGATACCCTTCTACAATATCTTTGAAGTATGGATCTAGAAGTAAGTTCGCTAACTCACCATCGCGATCGTATGCTTCTTTAATTTTTTGTAGGAACTGAGCACGAATGATACAACCACCTCGGAAGATCATTGCAATGTCTCCGTAACGAAGGTTCCAGTCATACTCTTCAGATGCTGCTCTCATTTGAGCAAAACCTTGAGCATATGAACAAATTTTACTCATGTAAAGAGCTTTACGAACTGCTTCAATTAGCTCTTTTTTATCGCCTTCAAAGGCTGTTGCTTTTGGACCGCTTAAAACTTTGCTTGCTTTTACGCGCTCTTCTTTCATCGCAGAAATAAAGCGTGCAAACACAGACTCTGTAATAATTGGTAATGGTACACCTAAATCAAGCGAGCTTTGGCTCGTCCATTTACCCGTACCTTTTTGACCTGCTGTATCTAAAATAACGTCGACAAGTGGCTTGCCTGTTTCATCGTCTTTTTTCGTAAAGATATCTGCTGTAATTTCAATTAGGTAGCTATCTAACTCTCCTTTATTCCATTCAGCAAACACTTCGTGCAGTTCGTCTGCACCTAAGCCTAATACATTTTTCAAAATGAAGTAAGCTTCAGAAATTAACTGCATATCACCATATTCAATTCCATTATGAACCATTTTTACATAGTGACCAGCACCATCTGGTCCGATGTACGTGCAGCAAGCATCGCCATCTACTTTTGCAGAAATGGCTTCTAAAATTGGGCGAACAAGCTCAAATGCTTCTTTTTGACCACCAGGCATAATAGAAGGGCCTTTAAGTGCTCCTTCTTCTCCACCTGATACGCCTGTACCAATGAAGTTAAGACCTGCTTCAGCAAGCTCTTTACTACGGCGAATTGTATCTTGGAAGAATGTATTCCCCCCGTCAATTACAATATCTCCTTCGTCAAGATAAGGTTTGAGCGATTCGATCGTTGCATCCGTTGCAGGGCCTGCCTTTACCATTAAAAGAATTTTGCGAGGAACTTCTAGTGATTGAACAAATTCTTCAATGTTGTATGTACCCTTGAAGTTTTTCCCCTCTGCTTCATTCTTTAAGAACTCTTCAGTTTTATCAGAAGAGCGGTTGTATACAGATACAGAATAGCCTCTGCTTTCAATGTTTAAAGCTAAGTTTTTACCCATTACAGCTAAACCGATAACACCAATTTGTTGTTTTGCCATCTGTGTTCTTCCCTTCTTTAGTCGGATAAATTATTACTTCGTTTGAAGATAACACAAAGAATTCTTGCATTTCAAGTTAGAGGTACTGTGGAGAAAAACTTCCATGATCCAAAAACGAGAAATTTTACTAACTGAGGTTTAATCGTTGAAAAAATGCGCTATATACATATATAGAAACATTTTATTTAGACTCAACTGACCAATAGATTCCCCTCAAATCCGTTGGCCCATTCGAGAATAAATAAGCTTTTCACACTTTCCTAAGGTCGCTGCAAAGGAAAGGTGATTTTCTAAGGAGGCTACTACCATGGATGTAAAGATTGTTGATCATAGTGAAAAGGTAGAAAGAGCTGTACACGAACTGAATGCCAAAGGATACACGCAATCTGAAATATATGTTTTTTCATATGATAAATACGAAACAACGGATTTAAAAAAAGAGACGAGCACACAAAGCGTTGGTATGAAGGAACAGGGATTTTTCGAAGCTCTTTCAAACGTTTTCCGCTCTCGCTGGGAAGAAATTGAAGCAAAAATTATATCTTTAGGCGTCAGCCCGGACGAAGCATCCCGATACGAAAACGAATTAGAAGCTGGAAAAATTGTTTTGATTGCCAAACACAATGACTAAGCCTTCCAAATTAAAATTGACGTAATGCAAAAGCACCTTTTTATCTTGACTGTTCATGGATAAAAAGGCGCTTTTTTGCTTTCTTTTAGTCGCATCTTTTTGTAAAATTTAAGTGAAGATATCGTCTACTATTCCTACCCCCTTTAACGAATTCCCCTTGTATAATAAAGGCTAGAACGATTAGTCTAAGCACCCCGAAGCGCAGCAAGAGTGAACACTGAATGAATATTTACTTTAAAAATGAGGGATGCCCCATGAGGAAAATAGAACATGATCCATTTAAAGCAAATTTTGATAGCTTAGAAGAATTCGCGGATCGTATTAGTGAGGTTTTACAATGTCCAATCACAATCGAAGACGCAAACCACCGATTAATTGCTTATAGCACCCATGACGAACGAACAGATGCCGCACGTATTGCGACAATCATCGGACGAAGAGTTCCTGAAAAAGTTATTAACAACCTTTGGAAGGAAGGCATTATCCCTGCTCTTCTTCAAACAAACCAACCTGTTCGAGTTCGGACCATTGATGAAATTGGATTAGGTGATCGGGTCGCTATTTCCATTTGGAAAGATGACGAAGTATTAGGATTTATTTGGGCCATTGAGATTAATAAACGGTTATCAATTGATGAGCTTGGGCTATTACAAAAAGCTGCTGAAGCTGTTAAAAACAAACTTTTACAGCTTCAAATCCGAAAGTATAAAAAGGTTGAACGTTCACAAGAATTTCTATGGAAGCTACTGACTGGTCACATTCAATCAGAAAAAGAGATGCTAGAGAGCTTTCATCAGCTTCAAATTACACCACCCAATAGCTTTTCTGTGACCGTATTTCGCTTTGCTGACGAAATTGATGAGGAAGCGGAGAAGCAAATATCGTATATTTTACAAACCACACAGCGCCTTAAAGTGCAGCTTTATACCATTGATTACAATAACTTAATTTTGCTCGTTTCGTTAGATTCCATTCAGCAACCTTCCGAAGATCTTACAAGCTTTGTGAACAGCTTCTCCGAAAAAATGAAGGAGCGGTTCGGAATTCGCGAAATTTCCGCTAGTTTTGGGAATGTGTATCAAGAATGCTTAAACATCCAAAACAGCTATCAAGAAGCATTAAAGGTGCTGACGATAAAAAAAACGTTCCCATATGAGACCACACATATTTATAGCTATCATCATTTGGGAATCTATCAGTTCCTTGACGTTATTCTAGAAAAGAAAAAAACAGATAATATCCGCAATAGTTCGTTTGAAAAACTAAAGATTTATGACCAAAAACACCATAGTGATTTAGTGGAATCATTTGAAACTTTTCTTGATAAGGATATGAATATTAACGAGGCAGCAAGGGCTCTAAACGTACACGTTAATACCCTTTCCTATCGATTGAAACGGATTTCAGAAATTGGTGACATTAATCTAAAGGATTACAACCAAAAGATAATGCTATATATCGATATCAAAATTGAAAAAGGTCAATCATGAGTTTGTAGAAATCCACAAAAAGCGTTTACATTTTTCTTCTTTCCCAATAAAGAAAAAATTCAGTTAATATTTTATACTGATAATAACTTTTAAAGAGATTTTAAAGGAGGAAGAAACA
This sequence comes from Priestia koreensis, assembly GCF_022646885.1. Classification (GTDB taxonomy): domain Bacteria; phylum Bacillota; class Bacilli; order Bacillales; family Bacillaceae_H; genus Bacillus_AG; species Bacillus_AG koreensis_A. The sequence continues at coordinate 4,426,555 of NZ_CP061868.1, forward strand.
ACATGATTATTGGAGTACCTACAGAGATTAAAAATAATGAAAACCGCGTTGCGCTTACACCAGCAGGAGTTAACGCATTAATCAATAATGGCCATACCGTGCTTGTTCAATCTGAAGCTGGAATGGGTAGCGGATTCACAAACGAAGATTATACATCAGCTGGGGCAACGATTGTTTCTCAGGCAGCCGATGTTTGGGCACAATCTGAGATGATCATGAAAGTTAAAGAACCTCTTGCAAGCGAATATGATCACTTCCGTCCGGGCTTAATTTTATTCACGTACCTTCACTTAGCAGCAGAACCTGCTTTAGCTCGTGCGCTAACAGACAAAGGCGTAACTGCTATCGCTTATGAAACGGTTCAAGTAGGACGTGCTCTTCCATTGTTAACACCGATGAGTGAAGTAGCTGGACGTATGGCTGCTCAAATCGGCGCGCAGTTCTTAGAAAAGCCAAAAGGTGGTAAAGGTATTTTATTAGCAGGCGTTCCTGGAGTGAGCCGTGGTAAAGTAACCATCATTGGTGGTGGTGTTGTAGGAACAAACGCTGCAAAACTTGCAATCGGACTAGGTGCAGATGTAACGTTAGTCGATTTAAGCTTAGAACGTTTGCGTCAAATTGATGATATTTTCGGTAATCAAATTAAAACATTGGTTTCAAATCCATTAAATATTGCTGATGCTGTAGCAGAAGCGGACCTCTTAATCTGTGCGGTCTTAATCCCAGGTGCTAAAGCGCCTAAGCTTGTTACGGAAGAAATGGTTAAATCTATGAAGCCAGGTTCTGTAATTGTAGACGTAGCAATTGACCAAGGTGGAATTGTTGAAACCGTTGATCATATTACGACACATGATCAGCCTACTTATGAGAAGCACGGAGTTGTTCACTACGCAGTAGCAAATATGCCGGGTGCAGTGCCTCGAACTTCAACAATTGCGCTGACGAATGCAACGGTTCCTTACGCAATCGAGATCGCAAATAAAGGTGTACTAAAAGCCATTGTTGAAAATCCTTCCCTTCGCTTAGGTTTAAACGTAGCAAACGGAGCGATCACTTATGAAGCTGTTGCTCGTGATCTTGGCTATGAATACGTGACGGTTGAAAAAGCATTGGAAAAAGAATTAACAGCTCTATAATTAGCAAATGCTCCGTTTCTTTTAGTAGAAACGGAGCATTTTTTCATAATTGGATTCCCGATTTTGTAAATTGAATAAAATTGTTATTATCGATACAATAAATAGTGTAAGATAGTTCACACAGAATTAATCCACATTAAGGATTGTAGGAGGATTTTCTATGACAGTATACAAAGCCCTAACAGTTGCAGGCTCCGATAGCAGCGGTGGCGCAGGACTTCAAGCTGATTTAAAAACATTTCAAGAGCTAGGCGTATACGGTATGTCTGCATTAACAACCATTGTAGCAATGGACCCAGATCGTAATTGGGCACATGATGTTTTCCCTCAAGATGCAAAAACACTTGAGCCACAATTAAAAACCATTGTAAAAGGTGTAGGAATTCAAGCAATGAAAACCGGTATGCTTGGTGCGGTTGATATTATTGAATTAACAGCGAAAACAATTGACGAATACAGCATTAAAAATGTGGTCATTGACCCTGTTATGATTTGTAAAGGTGAAGATGAAGTTCTTCATCCAGAAACAGCAGAAAGTCTTCGTGACCTTCTTGTTCCCCGTGCAACAGTGGTGACACCGAATCTTTTTGAAGCAGGTCAATTAAGTGGACTAGGTGCCATTACAACGGTGGATCAAATGAAAGAAGCAGCGAAGAAAATTCATGCCTTAGGTGCTAAATATGTGTTAATTAAAGGCGGAAATAAGCTTGCACATGAGAAAGCAATCGATCTTCTTTATGATGGCAAGGAATTTGAAATTTTAGAATCAGAACGTATTGAAACAACTAATACGCACGGTGCTGGCTGTACGTATTCAGCTGCTATTACAGCTGAACTTGCAAAAGGAAAGTCTGTTCGTGAAGCGATTCATGTAGCGAAAGAATTTATCACGGAAGCGATTCGTCACTCGTTCCCATTAAATCAATATGTAGGCCCAACAAATCATGGGGCTTATCGCAATAAAAAACAAGGCGTAACAATGTAAATGAAAAAGCAAGCCATTTCGGCTTGCTTTTAGTTTACCTTCAATTCATCCATCGCTTGTTTAGAAGCTTGTTTAATTTCATCTGATACACCTGAAGTATTTACAAGCGTTTTGTAATAACGACCTGCCAAAGCAAAATCAACGCCTCTCATTTCATTCGCTTCTGTAAACAGCTGTTTTGATTTCGTATCTAACAATACAGCTGCAAGGTCTTTCGTCCATTCTTTCTCCCAAGATTCGCCCAAATAGTAGACGGCTTTTTCTAAATTCTGTTCATCTTTACCGCGAATATATTGATCAACTGCCTCTTTGCGTGTAATGACTACTTGATTAATATCGTTAGGTAGTTCTGGGACAGAAGCCAGTAAGTTGTACGTCTTTAATTGTTCTTGGAATGAACGACCTGATGCTTTTTCAAGCAACGAATTTGAAATTTCATGGAGAAGCTCATCATTCAGATGTCGTTCTGGATACAATCGGTTCGATTCCCCAGCATATTGCAATGCGCCGTTAGCATTTTGCTTTTGCCACATATCATTTGCTGTTTTACTATATGAAATGGCCTGTTTTCTCGACGTTGCTTTTTGTGCATACACGCTGTTAATCACTGGGCGTGTACTCAAAACTTCATAGGCCTGCTCTTCTTTCTCTAATGAATATCCATCTGCAGCAGCTAAAAGATCGCTTGATAGCTTATTTAGTAGGCTTCGTGCCCCTTCACTAATTACTTTCTCTTTAGTAGCTGCTTCTGAAGCTAGAATAACGGCTTTTGCCAAATCGTCTGTAGCTGTATCTCTCGCCTCAATCATGAGACGGTACTGATAGAGACGATCTTCAGAAGCCTTCGCATATTCAGCTGGAACGCCTGGTGCCTCTGCAAGTGTTTGATACTGGGTAACGATTTTCTTCTGTTTTGTAGCACTTGTATAAGCATCTAACTCATCTTCCATTGAGTCCGTTTGTTGCATCAAGAGATTGCTTGCATCATTTACAACCGTTGCAATATCCACATTAGATACTAACGAACCACCTTGCTCGATCACCTGAACGTACTGACCACTATCCTTTAGCTTCGTCAACGTTTCAAGTGCTGTTTCAGGTGGAATTTCGTCATACTCTCCAGGCTTTCTTTCTTCTAGCGGCTTCACTTGTTTTTTCACTAGTTCTTCTTTCTGTTGCTTCGCTTCCTCTGAAACTTCTGGTGAATATTGGGCATCCATTTGGTATTTATTTAGCGCTTCTGCTGTGTTCTCTTCTGCTTCCGAATCCTTCTTAGCACCTTCTAATAGCTTTTTATCTGCTTCCTTAAAATCACTCTTCTCAATTTTTTCACCGGTAATCTCATTATATTTTCCGACATAATACACGATGTCTTTATCCTCTTGAGGAGAAGTAGAAGGTTTTGTGACTTCTGGATTTTCAGCAGTAGCAGCTGGTTCTAATTCTCCTGATTCGGGAGAGGCTGACACTTCCGCCGTTGAAACTGAAGGAGAAGATTTCGCTACATAAAGCTGAATTTCATTATTTAAAAATTGTTTATACAACTCTTTTCTTATTTCTGCCTGTAACGCTTGAATTTTTTGATCTTCTAATTGCAACGAATTAATGAGTTGCAACGAGGAGTACGCATATCCATTAGATGGATCTTGAACGGCTTGATCTTTCAACTTCACCGCTGATGAAACGATCAAATCAATAATTTTTGCATAATCCTCATCCTGCTTTTTCACTTGTCCACCATAAAACACAGCATTTTGAAGACTAGCTGTATCATCAGCAGCAGTATAATATTTAATTTGTGTATATAAGCTCTCTGGGACGATTAATGCCACCGTTTTATAGCCAGGGTTTGGTTTCTCTGGTTCACTTGGAACAGGATCTGTTGGATTATTTGGATTGCTTGGAGTACTCGGGTTACTCGGAGTAGTTGGTTCTCCTGTGTCTCCCGGAGTTTGTGGTTCCTCAGGATTTGTTGGAATTTCAGAGTTACCTTCTCCTGTACTTCCTTCCTCTGTCGTCCCTTCCCCTGGGAGATCTAGGCCAGTATTTTCGTTTTCGTTATCTATATCTGGAGGAACGATAATTTCATCCTCCCGATCTAATATGATCGTGCTTAAAATTGGAGGTACTTCTTTTTTCGGAATTTCTGGCAGTGGTGCATTTTTAGCTGGATCTACAACTAATCCCATTACAGTTTGGTTTTTATCCGGTTCTGATAGATCCACAATATAAACAACATTGTTATCAATGTTGTTTTTTAGAGAAAAGTTTTGCTTCTTTCTCTCCTTCGGTTGTTCAATAGGTGTAGGCTGATCACTGTCTGTATTTAATCGAATTTGACTTTTACGCTTTCCACTTGATGCCACAACGGAAGAAATATCGTTATTACTGTGGGTTAACCTAATTGGATTACTTGCTGCTGGTTGATCCCAATGATGATACAGAGATAAACCAGCAGAAAAGATCATCAATGCTGTTGCTCCTGATACAACGATCTTTATCTTTTTTTTACTGCTAGAAGGTTCTTTTTCCTTACTCAACGTTCTCCCTCCTTACGTTCCGTATCCCTTTTGCTTTAACTCAGTCAGCTTCTTTTTGGCCTCCGTTATTTCGATCGGATCCGTATTGAACTGGACTGATTTCTTTAGAAGTTCTTTGGCGTCTTCATACTTTTTTTGATAAAGCTTTGAAATACCATATAAATAATAGCCGTGTCCATAACTAGGATTTTTGATCAGAATTCGATCATAAACCTTACTTGATTGATCATACTGCTTTAGTTGATCGTAAATAGAAGCCATGTTTACAAGGTTATCTTGATTAAACGTTAAAACATCAGCTTGCTTATAGTAATCAACAGCGGCCTCAAACTGTTTTTGACTAAGAGGATTATTTTTCGCCTTGTAGTATAATCCAAACCCTTGATACAACTGTGCAAGCTGTGTAAGGTAGGCAAAATTAGTAGCGTTGCTCACATCGCTTTGAATTAGGCTACTTATCAAACGTATCGCCTCTGCATAGTTAAACTCTTTTGTCTGATCGTCAATTTGATTCGTCTGATTAATAGCAATATACGTATTCGCTAGGTTTTGAACATAGCGATTTTTTTTAGGATCGAGCTTCACTGCCTCACGAAAAGAATCCTTTGCCAAGTTCAATTGACTTTTCAGCATATACAATTCGCCTTTTAAGTTCGATTTGAACGCTTTAGCTGTGGGTTTAGATGAATTTAAGCGATTGACAATGTTATTTGCCTTGTCGTACTGCTCCATCTTTCCATAGCTAACAGCAAGGTCGCGCAGAACATCTTGTTCGTATTCACTCTTTTTGCCCTCTTTTGCTTTTTCGTAATAGGCACTTGCTGCTTGATAGTTATCGGTTAAAAAGTACGCACGTCCTATTAAATAGTAAGCTTCTTGGTTTTTCTCTGAAATCTGATTACGCGCAACTAAGTTTGTTAAATAAGTGGCAGCGCTACTGTATTTGGCTTCACTAATTAAAATGGTCGCCATTTTTGCATATAGTTCTTCCGTAGGCTTCTTTTCGATTGCCTCTTGTATGTAAGTTCTTGCTGCTTCAAGGTTTCCATCATCAAACGATTGTGCACCTTTTTGAATCGATTCTTCCCACTTCTTATTTTCCACGTACTGATATATCCAAGTAGAAGTTGAAACGGCGAACAGTATTCCGATTGCAATTAAAATCCATTTCACTTTTGCTAGTGAAATAAAGGGAAATTTGCGTTTTGAAGATGGATTAGCGTTTATTTCTGTACTGAGCGGTGTTTGAAAAGAAGGAACAAACGGCTCGTTCAGCTTATGATTTGCAGATTGCTTTTGCTCTGCGACTTTTTGCTTTAGCTCATCAATAATTATTTGGAGTTCATTTTTTGTTACCTCATCGGAAGAAGGCAACGAGTAAGCGCGTTCGTAAAAAAGCATCGCCTTTTCAAGCTCGCCTAGCTTTTCAAAATGTGGAGCAGCCTCTAAATAATCAGCTAACTCAAAGTCCTGGCGAACAGAAGCTAACGGTTCCTCGTTCAACAGCAAGTGAATTTCTTCTACAATTGCGCGCTGTTCAGGGAACGCCTCCAAAAGATATTGATACTCCGCAATAGCTGCCCTTCGGTTTCCCATTAATTCAAATGAAGCTGAAATGGCTAAAATGGATGATAAGCTAAAAGATGGTGTTGAAACAGGGATCTTCTTTTGAGCAGTGACGTTTGCATAATTTGTTTCAATATGTGTCTTTGCATGCTCCGGGAAGATATCCCACCAATCTTTAAAAGATGGACAATCTTCTAGAGATTTACTTTGCCAAACCTGTTCAAAAAGGTGGCTTCCTGCATCTCCAAGCATGTTCTGTACAGCCGCTTTCACCACTTCATATTTATGAGATAATTGCTGAATTTCTTCGGGATTAAAATAACTAATGTCGTCTGCCTTTAACTCTCGCACACTCTCATCGAACCAGGTTAGCATTTCGACAAGAAGAATTGCTCCGGAAAATCGATCTGCCTTCTCAGACCATACTCCTTCTTTGATGTAATCGGCAGCGTAACCTAGCGATCCTCCCGGAAGAGCTTTAGGTTTTGATAAATGAGAAGCATACATTTCTTCTATGTCTACTAATTCAATATGAGAAAACGATGAAGATCGTTCATGTGATAAATAGGGAATGAGGACATTACTAGAAGACAGATCACAGTGAGCGAGACCTTTCTCTTCCATGCTTTTTAGGGTAAATACGAGTGCACATGAAATATGCAAACACGTTTCCTCTGAAAGGATCTGATCATCAAGCAGAATATCTGACCATGTAGGACCATCAATCCATGGCATGATGAGTGAAAACTCTAAGTCTTCTTCGTGTGATAACAATGTAGCATGACATTCTTTCGTCACAACATGTCTTTCACATACAGATAAGCCATACATTGTTGCAAATGAAGCAATTTGTTTCGCAATGTTACTCTGCTGTTTATTTTTAAATCGATCTCGAAACACCTTTAGCGCTTTTTTGTTTTGCAAGCCCGAGATCTGTCCATTTATGAGTTGATAAACAGTTCCTTGGCGACCTTCCTGGCCATAAGGCATATCCATTCCAAAAACAGCAGGGTGTTTGGCAAAAGAGTATGTGTTTTTAAATAAGCGAATGGTTTGACCAGCTTCTGGATGAAAGTTCATACCAAGTTACCCCTATCCTACGTAGATACAAATTTAAAAATCTCTCATGTACAAGATTAGCATTAAATAGGTGATAAAACACAGGTATATAGACCCCTTTTAATGGGATAATTACGTAATTTTAGTTCTTTTTCTTCAAACTAATGTCATACTTATATTCCCATTTTAGGAATTTTTCTAACTCAAAAAAGAGCTAACCATAAAGTGGTTAGCTCCTTGAGTAATTCGTTCTTATTTTGAGTCCACATCTCGGAATCGGCTGGCGACCCCTCGTAGCTCTTGATCAATAGAATCCAATAGCTGTGTGTAGACTTTCATATGCTGCTTCGACTGCTCAAATTGATCAAAGAAACGCTTTTTCGTTTGCCCGTCCCACTTTCCTTCTAGTGACATTAGGGCTTGCTGAAGCCTTGCCATTTGCTGACGACTAGACTCAGAGCCGCTTCTAAACTGCTGTGCAATCCTTTCGAGCTCCTCTGGTGATACTAAAATACGTCCGGCCATAACAATCTCCTTCCGAATTGAATATATAATCATTCATATCATTTCTTTCTCTCAGAAAACAATTTAGAACTTTGGAACCATTACTTAATACCTTAAAATCAATAAAAATTCAAAAATCATACTTTTTGACCATTAGAGTTATAGTTATGCTCATACAAAATTCGATTTTCCCACTGTTTCTTATCTAATGTCGGACCATATGGATAAGCCGTACGAATTTTCGTGTGCTTCCCTTTAATTAAGAAACCATCTCCTGCTGGAAGTTCTCGATCTGTTTCATCGTGTGGAAGTCGAATATTGAAAAAGTACAAATCATTGCTCAATGTAGATCCTAGCAAGAAGCCGGTAAACTTCTTTTTAAAGTTCATAAACCAAGCTTCATGTGTATAACTGTTCATCGCAGTTAAAGATCCTGCCATAATGAAATGGACATTTTTTTGACGTCCCTCTTTGATCAATCGTTCAAGACGATCTTTTCCTTCAAAATCTAAGCTCATCTCCTGCATAAAATGCTCTGCGTCATCAATGATCACAACAACAGGTGGGGTGACTTCTTCAGAAAGACTCTCAGCCATTCCAATATTATGTGGTTTTCGCTCGCTAATAATGGTTTCCACTTCTTCAAATAGGCTGCTGACTTGCGAAAAGTCCATTGCAAAGCCTTTTATATGAGGGAAAGTGGAATATCCGCTTAACCCACTTGCTTTTGGCTCTAGATCAATCAGAAAGATATCAATGGCATCTGGAGAAAACTGATCACACATTCTTAGAAGCATCGATTGAAGTAGCGATGTTTTTCCTGACTCCACCCGTCCTGTAATCAATACGTTCTCTCCATCACGCAGTTGAAGAGACTGTGTTTGTAAGTCATCCACATCAATCGCGATCGCAAGTGAAGTAGGATCAGCTGCTGTCTCTAAATTCTCTAAGTATACCTCTTTCGGAAGAGTTGGAATTGATTTTGCATGCTCATCACCCCACTCATCACTCATCGCATTGCCAACACGTCGAATATACGCGCTCTTCTCCAGTTCACTGTCCCCCTCATAGGGAAGAAAGCTCTGGAACGACAGCGGTGGATTGCTTCCTTTTACAAATCCTCGGCCTGCTGGCAGGTCACTGGTTTGGATATGTGGTCTTCCAACCGCGAAATAATAGTCCGTCATATCGGTTAATTCAAACGTGACAACGGATGCAAAATTATTTCGGTAACGTTCATACATATCGCCTGTCTGATTGGTAGTGACGACCATTATCATGCCATAAGCGGCTCCCTCACGCAGAAATACTTCAAGCTGTTCATGCTCTTCTGGATAAAGACTTTTAAGGCTACTATAACCATCTATTAAGAGAACAATGGCTGGGATATGATTGTTCTTGGACTGGTTGTAGCTTTCAAAAGTTGTCGCTCCAACGGTTGAAAACAATTCTTTTCGGTCTTTTAATTCACGAAGCAGGAACGTAAACATCCTCTTTATTTTTTCTTTCTCTTCTTCGTAAATAACGTCCCCAACGTGGGGAAACACAGAGAAAGCTCTCATTTGACGGCCAAAATCAAGAAGGTACATATTCAACTCTTTTGGTGAATAAGCAGTCGTTAAAGACATCATAAGCGTCTGAATGAACGATGTTTTTCCTGACCCAGGCATCCCATAAACGAGTAAGTGCCCTTCGCTTAAATTCATCAACAGCGGGTACTGCGATTGATTAGGCGTATCATCTACTAGCCCTACAGAAGCAGTCAGAGTCGTTTTCACATGACCCCATTTCTCTTTTCTTTGCGTCATACCTGCATAATGAGGAAACGAAATCCTATTTGGTAAAGGCTGTAACCAAGGGCCTGCTAGTCGCTCAATGTTGCTTTTTTGTGCTTCTTCTTTCAAATAATTAATCAGTACCTGAATTTGCTTTTTAGACGTCGTTTTTTGAACCGATAATTTTTGTTTGTAAACAACTGATCCATCTAATTGCACTTCACCTACAACAGCTTCTTCTTCGTCTTCATTAGCCGTGGGCTCATACGGTGCACCGCTCCAGGCGGACTGAAAATACTCTAATACTTCGTTGTTTCCCACTTGGAGGTAAGCTCGGCCTGCATTTGTAATATGAGAGGCATTGGGTATTTTAATCATTTCGCGACTGTCACTCTCATCTTGAACGCGAAGGCAAATTCGAAAGCGAGAGTTGCTCCAAATTTTTTCATCCACCACACCTGCTGGCTTCTGAGTAGCCAGCAGCAAATGAACACCTAACGTACGACCGATAGCAGCTATACTAACAAGCTCATCCATAAACTCGGGCTGATCTTTTTTTAGCTGTGCAAATTCGTCAATTATAATAAAAAGATGTGGGAGTGGTTCCTTTTGACGAAATTCTGATAAAAAGTACTCATCAATATGCTGGAAATTCCCTGTACGCTTAAAGATTTTTTGTCTTCTCTCTAGTTCTGCGCGAAGTGAAACCTTTGCTCGACTAATTAAATTCGCATCTTCAAGATTCGTAATGGTTGCCACTACGTGAGGAAGATCGTGGAATGTATTGGACATTCCGCCTCCCTTATAATCAATGAGCATGAATGCCACGTCATGCGGATGATAAGTCGTTGCTAATGATAAAATAAGGGACTGAATGACCTCACTCTTTCCTGATCCTGTTGTTCCAGCCATTAATCCATGTGGACCGTGACCTTTTTTCTCAATTTTATCGTGGATATTGAGCGTCACGGGCTTCCCACCTTCTCGAACACCAATAGGTACGGGCAACGATGTTGGAAAACGATTTCGATTCCAGCGATTATGAGCATTTAGTTCTTCTACTCGCTGTACGCCATACATCTCTAAAAAAGTTAAAACTTTCGGTACAACACCTGCTGTTGATTTTTTTACCTTTAAAGGAGCCATCGAGCGAGCAGCTTGATTTGCCTCTTGTAAAGTAAGATGATCTACCATCACTTTTTCTGCACCTGAAAAAAGACTTTCCTCCTCATCACGTAACTTTGAGAATGTTTCGTATATCTTTGCCTCCCCTTCACTCACTTCAATAATGACTTCACACTCCATCGGCAGCATTTCTTTTTGAGCAGCCATTAACAAGGTACATGCGCCTATCTTTTCACCTTCTTTTAAAAGAAGTGGCAGTAGCGCATCATCCTCTAAAAGCTCTAAGTAGGGCAAAAAGAAAACATACTCAGGCGTGTGCAAAGGCGATGTGTTCACTTTCCCTTGTTGTTCTAGCTTTCGGATATTTAGCTTCGTATAGAGTTGTTCAAACAGCCTTTGAGCCATTTCTCTATCCTCCGCAATATACCTCATATCTCGATTTTCATTCCAAATATGCGGAAGCCATCTCATCCAATTCCACTGCTGCTGTTCCGTTGCATGGTAAGCCGTTATGAGCTTTACTTCATCAGGGGAATGATGCGTAACGAGCTGAAGAATGATAGAACGAGTAAGCTCTAATATCTCTGCTTCATCTCCAACTAGTCCAATGACGCGCTTTTCTCGTAGTGGAACAGATATAGGAACATCTCGCATCAAGCGAAAATCTGCTTGCAGCTGTTGTGCTTCTTCAATTAGAGGATTAATGTCATACCCTTCCTGTGTTGGGACTTCTAACTCAACCTCAAATGGCTTTTCTCCTAATCCGATACGAATGTTTAAAAAATCCTCAGTATTGGGCGTTCGTTCCCACAGAGAGCTCTTTCGACCTTTTATTCGCTTCAAGCACTCGTTAATGCTTGGATCATTTTCTCTTAAGAAAACGCGTTGAAGATCGTAAATGCGCTGTAGTTCTTGTCGATGATCAGCAATTTGATGTATGTATTCTTCTCGATGTTCTTCTATCTCCATTTCATGTTTCTTTTTACGTTTAAAAAACAATATAATCGTTGCTAAGTAAGATCCCACCATCGGTATACTCATCGCCATCATAAAAATAGGATACATACTGTTACTGTTCATGGTTTTAGATAAATAAAACATGACGCCTATGGTAGCAAGTGTGAGGAAAATAGGGATCAGCATCGTCTCGATTGAAAATGCAGGCTGTATCGGCTCACTCTTCGGTCGATGAACCGTAACTTTACCTGTTGGCAACGATAGCTTTAATCTTGGTGACCGAGTAAAAAAAGGTGATTTCTTCATACATTCCCTCCTTTAATCAAGGATTCTCCATGCATAATCTAATGCTGGAGTAGTCTCATTCTCCTCCTCAGGTGAACAAGGGGTTAATTCTTTTATTTCATCAAATGTTGATAAGTTTGAAACGCCTTCACTCAAACGCAAAAAGGCTCCGTCCCAAACACCTACAACCTCTAACCTCTGATTTTTATCCAAGCGGAACCAATGCTTTTCATCAAACGAATATTCCACATCACGAGAAGCATGAGTCCATTCGTTTTGAATACCTTCCCACTTTAACAGAGCCTGAAGCAGCTGGTGTCCTTCTAGATGGTTAGATATTTGAATATCCTTCTCTCCTTCATCATGAATAAATGTAATCACAATATCGCTCAATCGCTTTTCCTCCTTTACCATACGATATTTAAAAAAGAAAGATCATCGCTTTCGGGAGACAAAAAGGTTTCTTGCATATATCTGTAAAGCTTACGTAAAGAAGGCGTGGCGTTACAAGGATCTAAAATGGCTAATCCATCTGTATAGATCATGAGCTCACTGATAGATGTCTGTAAGATATCCAAGCTGAGCACATGTAGATCATCAGGAGGAATTCCCTTTTTCGTTGACCAACGTTGATGGATCTGTCTCAGACTAGGAGTAATTACTTCTACCTCTTTTTTGTTATTCCAAAACCGTATCCTTAAATCTCCCGACCAACCTAAAAATAAATGAGGCTTATCGTTAATAAAATCAATTCGACCGCAAACGAACATGGTTTCACTACCTTGTTCTCGTTTGTCTTCCAATACCTCTTTTAATAAGGGAGGCAGTTCAGCGGGAAGATGATAATTCTTCACCTCATCTGTCGCATCATCAATAGCGCTCGTTAAGAACTGAAAGAGCTCTTCTTTCGCTGCATGCTGATTTTGAAGAAGATCAACTCGCGCATTATCTAACCATGTTAATAGCTGTGTCCCTAAAAAGGAAGCCGCCACATCTCCACAGAAGGATAAGCTAACACCATCACAAACGACAAAGGATATGCAGTGATGGTGTAAGCGAAATGCGAGAAAATCTTGCCCCTTGTCATTTTCAATCTGCGATTCGTAGGAGCGAGCATATCCATATTTAATTTTATAGAGCGCTTCATTAATCTCTGAAGGAGGTGTTTCTTCATTTGGATTACTGCTATAGTTCATCTCTTACTCCTTCCTATCGTACTGGTGTGGCAGCTGACATTTGAAATCCAAGCGAAACAAGATCAGCATTCGTACCAGGAAGCATCATAAGTGCTCCAGGTTGAATTTTATAACCCGTTTCCATCATCATTTCACGGTAGCTTTCAGGTAACGGGCTAGACAGCATTTTTAGCTTATTCCCGTATTCCTCATCGAGCTCAGTAGATGGCATAATACCAGGCCATTTTTTCGAATTTTCGACTGGTGAAGAAACAATTTCATCGGAAATAAAAATATTTTCCACCAAAACATTCCCATCAGGAACATGTAAATTCATGATTCGTTTCACTACCGGTGTAGGATCCTCACCTGTAAATGCTCCGTCCGTCATATGACAAATAAGAGGAGCAGGGCAATTTTGTAAATTAGGTAGTTCCTCCAATAGAATTTTTTCCGCTTGCTCAAATGCTTTGGCCGTATTCGTTAACCTCTGAGTCGGGATGTTTTCTAGCGGCTTCATTCTTGCTACCTCATCAATCCCTTTCACTCCTCCGAGAACGTCAAATACGTTATCACTATACGCTAAAATGGAAATTCGATATCTTGGGCTTAATCGACTTCCCTTCGTTGACCGAAAGACCATTTGGCGGATGGCAGCATGCAAGGCATCTGTAACAACATCCATTCGTCTTTTATGCTCTCCCTTTGACTCCATTAACTGATTCATGGACGCGCTAATATCGAGTAAATAGATGATGTATGCTGGCGTCTGCTGTGTGGCTTGAATGTTATATTTCATCTGTTTATTCTCCCGTATTTATTCACTGCTTTAAGTATGAGTTAACATAGGTCTATTCTCATCTAAAAAGCATATAAATTTGAAATTTCTTCTATCATTGATCTTATCAAAGGTTACTATATATCTATATGAGCGAATAAGCCTATTTTCGACAAAAAAAAGCATCCTCACCGCAGTGAGGATGCTTCTTCCTTTTTACATTCCAGTCATACCGAATGACATTACCCAAATGGAACCTGCCACTACAGCAATCGCAATGAAGAATGCAAAAGCCATATTTACCACTTGTACCTTACCACTTTCACTTTCAGTTACGTGCATGAACATGATTAACTGAAGAAGTGCTTGTAGTACAGCCAAGATGATGATTCCTGACATAATCGCTGTTTTTGAAAGGTCCGTTTCAAACGCGATAAAAACTGCTACAAATGTCAGTGCTAATGAAATAATAAACCCGATTAAATGCTTCCAAGGGAAACCATCATGACCATGATGGCTCGCTTGTGCGTTTTTATTACCTGCCATCGTTAGTTCACCATCCCTTTGAAGTAAACTAGCGTAAAGATGAAGATCCATACTACGTCAAGGAAATGCCAGTATAGACCAACAATGAATACTTTACGTGCCGTTGCAGACGTTAATCCGCGCTGTGTTAATTGAATGATGATAAAGATCATCCAGAAGATACCTAACGTTACGTGGGCACCATGGGTACCAACTAAAACGAAGAAACCAGACCAGAAACCACTTGATTGAAGAGTTGCCCCTTCACCAACGTAGTGAACGAACTCTGAGATCTCCATGAATAGGAATCCTGCACCTAATAGCAATGTGATAATTAACCACGTGATTAGGCTTTTTACGCGGCCGCCGCGCATTTCGTGAACGGCAAGACCACATGTGAAACTACTTGTTAAAAGTAGTAAAGTTTCGATCATTACATCTTTTAGTTCAAATAAATCTTGAGGAGTAGGGCTGTTTCCTGTACGACCATTTAGTACTAAGTAAGTAGCAAATAGTGTAGAGAATAACGCAATCTCTGCTCCAAGGAAGATCCAGAAACCTAAGATGTTTAAGCGACTTTCTTGTGTTGCATACTCGAGTGGGCCATCATGCTTTTCATGTGCTAAATCTGCCATAGTTATGCCCCCCTCGTTGCGCTTTCAGTGCGCTCAATTTCTTCAACACTTACATAGTAACCTTCATCATATTCGAATGAGCGAAGAACCATGCAGATTAGTACGCCGATTACACCTGCGGTACCCATGATCAACCAGTCAAAGACAAATCCAAATCCTGCAATGAAGAAGAAGACTGACATAACAAATGGACGACCAGAGTTGCTTGGCATATGAATCGGTTTGTACTGAATTTTTTGTTCTGCTTTTTTCTGCTCTTTTGCTTCTTTCTTAGCTAACCAGTATGCGTCTAAACCTTTAACTTCAGGAATAATCGCGAAGTTATAGTGTGGGATTGGTGTTTTAGTTGCCCACTCAAGAGTACGACCATCCCAAGGGTCACCAGTTAGGTCACGTTCACCGTGACGTGCACTCCAGTAGATGTTATAAACTAACACTAAGAATCCAAGACCCATTCCAACAGCACCGATTGATGCGATTACGTTCAATGGCATCCATCCTGTTGAAGCAGAGTAAGTGTACATACGACGAGTCATTCCCATTAGTCCTAAGAAGTACATTGGGAAGAAACATACGTTAAATCCAACCATGAATAACCAGAAAGCAATTTTTCCTAAACGCTCGTTTAGCATGTGACCAAACATTTTTGGATACCAGTAATGTAAACCAGCAAAACATGCAAACACTGTACCAGCAATTAGTACGTAGTGGAAATGTGCAATTAGGAAGTAACTGTTATGGTACTGATAGTCAGCTGCTGCCATCGCAAGCATTACCCCTGTAACCCCACCGATAACGAAGTTAGGAATAAACGCTAATGACCACATCATTGCAGCTGTGAAACGAATTCGCCCTTTGTAAAGCGTAAAGAGCCAGTTAAAGATTTTAACCCCTGTCGGAATTGAAATCGCCATCGTTGTGATAGAGAAGAATGAGTTAACTGCTCCTCCTGCACCCATCGTGAAGAAGTGATGGACCCAAACAACGAAACTCAAGATCGAGATGGCAAGCATTGACCATACCATCGCTGAGTATCCGAATAGACGTTTACGTGAGAACGTACTGATAACTTCAGAGAAGATACCAAACGCCGGTAGGATAACAATATATACCTCAGGATGTCCCCAAACCCAGAAGAGGTTGGCCCACATCATCGGCATACCGCCATCGGCCACTGTAAAGAAGTGAGATCCGAACAAACGGTCAAATGTCATTAATACAAGCGCTACTGTTAATACAGGGAACGCAAAGATAATGATGATAGATGTAATTAATACTGACCAAGTGAACATTGGCATACGCATCAATGTCATACCTGGTGCACGCATTTTAAGGATTGTTACAAGGAAGTTAATACCTGTCATTAAGGTACCAATACCTGCAATCTGTAATCCCCATAGGTAGTAGTTTTGCCCAGGACCTGGACTATATTCATTCAGCGCAAGTGGTGCATAACTAGTCCAACCTGCATCAGGAGATCCCCCGATAACGAATGAAATGTTAAATAGCATTGCACCAATAAAGAATGTCCAGAAACTTAGAGCATTCAAGTATGGGTACGCTACGTCACGTGCACCGATTTGTAAAGGTACCGCAACGTTGATTAAACCAATTAGGAATGGCATCGCCATGAACAAGATCATGATTGTACCATGAGTTGTAAAAATTTCATTGTAGTGCTGTGCGTCTAAAAACTTAGCGTCTGGAACCGTCAACTGAGCACGCATTAATAGCGCATCGACACCACCGCGGAACAGCATAAGAATGGCAGCAATAATATACATGACACCAAGTTTCTTATGGTCAACTGTAGTAAGCCATTCAGTCCAAAGCCATTTCCACTTTTTGAAATACGTTAGTACGAATAAGATACCTACAGTGGCTAATATGATAGACACATCGGCACCGTAAATTAGTGGTTCGCCAGTGACGAAAAATTCATCAAGCTTCACGCTGTTGTCCTCCTTCCATGAGAAACATCGTATATATTAGAACGTTCGATTATTTATCGCTTTTCTCATCTTCCTTGTCTTCCTTCATATCCATGTTGTTAGACATATGAGAATTTTGTTTTGCATGATCGATCCACTCTAAGTGTGTGCTAGAGTATGTGCTTCGACCAACGTGTCCAGGCTTGATAAGCGTGGAGTATTCTTTTTTCGTTAACTTAGGTTCATTTGATTGAACCGTTTGAACCCATTTATTGAAGTCTTTCTTTGTAACAGCTTCAACATCAAATGTCATATCTGTGAAGCCTTCACCAGAGAAGTTAGCACTTCTACCAGTATATTGCCCAACATGGTCAGCTAATAAGTATAGCTTCGTTTCCATGCCTGCCATTGTATACTTTTGACCACCTAGTTCTGGTACCCAGAATGAGTTCATAGGACCTACAGATGTAAGCTTGAACTTAACAGGACGGTCTTCAGGGATGTTAACGTAGTTAACAGTCTCAATGTTTTGCTCCGGATAACTAAAGATCCACTTCCAATCCGCAGATGTTACGTGAATAACAAGCGGTTTTTTGTCTTCAGCTTTGCTATCTTCAGCATTTTGTGTTGCTACTGCTTTTGGCGCTTTCTCTAAAGCCATTGTGGCTTTAACAGTTGGTACTGCTAATGCGATAACGATTAACACCGGAATCGCAGTCCAAATTACCTCTAATAATAAGTTACCTTCTTGTTCAGGCGGCTCATAATCATGTTTGTCTGGTCTTTCACGATAACGAATTAAAATAACCGTAAATAAAATGAATACTACGGCAATAATTGCTAACATTAAGATAAATGACCAAACAATCAAATCATACTGAGTTTTGGCTACCGGTCCTTTCGGATCTAACACAGCCATTTTCCCGCTACAACCACCTAAGAATAAAACAAGTGATAAAGGTAAAAGGGATAATAACTTCCATTTAGATTTTTTCATCTAGCGCCTTCCTCCTTCCTTTCTCATCGCATGGTTCAAAAGTCCCCATTTTGTACGAAAAATAATTGCTTCTTACATAAGAAAAATAAGAAGTTAAAAAAACTTCTATATAATAAAGTAATGCAATGAGTTAATGATCCCTTTAACAAAAATATCAAATGCAGCGATATTTCCAAATACCATCTTACATCAATTCATAAATTGATAACATTTTTGTAACAAAACGTTCACAAAATGTTCATTTTTTATCCTTAACCTATATCAAGAGTAAAAAATTGTAAAAAAGACAGTTAAATAAAGGTTTCTTTTCCTCATTATTTTAACTTACCACTTCCTCTCCCCTCTTTCTAGAGTATATTGATATAATTTAAATTTTCAGTTTCTTTACAACCCTTCCCCTACCCTCTCATCTATCAGCTAAAACCATTAATTTTATCATTAAAACGTTGGAGAATTTGATCTAACGTAATTTCAGCGGTGCTCTTCACGTGCCAATCGGCCTCCTCCATTTCTTTATGCTCCCCTACTCCGATTGAAAACATGCCTGCGGTTTTAATGGCAGAAAGTCCCGCATGTCCGTCTTCAATTCCGACACAGTTCTCAGGAGAAACGCCCAGATTTTGTGCGGCTGTTAAGAAAATCTCTGGATCTGGCTTACCGTTTTTTATCTTTTCAATATCTACTACGTGATCAAGGTGCTTTTGTATGCCTAAATATTGAATGACTCGCTTTGCGTTAGAGCTAGAAGAAGCAATGCCCGCCTTTATCGATGACTTCTTTAATTCGCTCAGAAGTGATTCAATTCCCGGGAGAATAGAACTAGCATCCATCGTTCTTATTAGCTCTTGATAATCCTTGTTTTTCTGTATCGCCCACGTCTTTTTTTGTTCGTCCGAAAAGGTTTTTCCACTTTCCGAAATTAAGGTCTCAACCGTTTTTCCTCTGCTTAAACCCTGTAGCTGTTGGTTCCTTTCTCGCGTAAAAGGTACTCCTATTTCATCTGCGATCTTTTTTGTGGCGATGTAATAAAATTCAACCGTATTCGCAATCACTCCGTCTAAATCAAAAATAACCGCCTCTATCGTGCGTCTCATCCATTTTCCTCCTCATTGAATAAAAAAAGAATAGAATGACGAGTCATCACTATTCTCTTTCTATTTTACTTTTCATGTTGTAGGAGCTGACTTAACGCTTTTGGCAAGTGCTTAATTAAATCAGTTGCTACAATGTCTACCATACTATGCCCCTTCTCAAGGAGCAAATCTGCCACTTTTCCGTGCATATAGACTGCGTTACTTAGCGCCTCCTGAACGGACCCATGCTGAAGAACAAACCCCAAGATCATGCCTGTTAAGGTATCACCCGTTCCTCCTTTGGCAAGACCGGGGTTTCCGGTTGTATTCACAAACTGCTCTCCTGTTGGTGTCGTTACAATCGTGAAAGGACCTTTTAAAACAACGTAAACGTTATGTTTGGTAGCTAGCTCTCGAGATACCTCAAAGCGATTATGTTCTACTTCATCAACAGTCATGTCCATTAGCATACTCATTTCTCCAGGATGCGGTGTAATAATGGTCGGCGCTTTACGATGTTGAAGCAAGT
Organism: Priestia koreensis; assembly: GCF_022646885.1. Classification (GTDB taxonomy): domain Bacteria; phylum Bacillota; class Bacilli; order Bacillales; family Bacillaceae_H; genus Bacillus_AG; species Bacillus_AG koreensis_A. Next base: position 4,446,130 of record NZ_CP061868.1, read on the forward strand.
CCCAACACTTCTTTAAATGTGTAAGACCGTCCGCATCAACGATGACCGTGCTATCCTGCTGAAGAACAGAGCGAACGATCCTTGTTCCTCCTTCTGTTCTCCCCATTCCTGGCCCTACAGCTATGGCCCCTAGCTTTACATCATCAAATGATATATCTCCCAGGAAATAGCCATTCTCCTCTTGTAACCCTCGGTACATTCCTTCTGTAATGTGAGAAGCTACCACGGAACGAATGGATTCAGGTACATAAATGGTCAGGAGCCCTACTCCTGTTCGAAGGGCTGCTCCCGAAGAGAGAATGGGTGCACCAATCATAGTTGCAGACCCTCCTACAACCCCTCCCCTACCATAGGAACCCTTATGTGAAGAACGTGTTCTTCTCGGAAACGTTCGTACCACGTCCCCTTCTTCCCATTCCCTTTTATAACGAGAGCTTTTTTCAATAGAAATGAGAGGAATACCTATATCAACCGTCTCAACTTGTCCATAGTAATTAGCGGAAGGAAATATATAAGCACCTGTTTTTGGGGCTTGAATAGTGAATGTTTTATTTGCTTTTACAGCCGCTTCGATCTCTCCCCCATCGGCTTCAATTCCACTTGGAAGATCAATGCTGTAGACCATTGAATGAAGATGATTCAGCTGATCAATAATTTCTTTATAAGGAGTGCGCGGCCCTCCTTTTATGCCAATTCCTAATAGGGCATCAATGACGTGATCATAGCGAGGCAACAGCGCATGGAAGAGATCTTTTTCATCCTGATAAGAACGGATCACATACCCCGCATTCTCATAGTGAAGAAGTGCACCCTTGGCATCACCTTTCAAATCTTGAGAGGATGAAATCATCCAAACGTCTACTTGGTAACCATATCCCTGTAATAACCGCCCAATAACGAGACCATCTCCCCCGTTATTTCCCTTTCCAACTAGAACGGCAACTTTTTCATTCAGTGGTATTTCTGCTTTCAACCGCTGAGCAATAACGAGGCCTGCGCTTTCCATTAGGCTTTCCCCTGATATTCCTACATTACGTATTGTATATTGATCAATATCGTACATTTCTTTAGCCGTGACAATTGGCTTCATCTTCTTCCCCTCCTACAACCTATTTTCAATTATCTATACCCGACGAACTTCAATTCATGCAGTGAATTCGTAGTGTGAACCTTCGTCTTCACAGCCTTTTAAATATACCTTTTTTCGCAACATCTGTTGCCGAATAGTACGCCCTCAATCCTTATGATTAAAAAACCTTTCAATACTTAACACAAATTATTGAAAATTTTTTCAAAATTTCTATTGCGCAATGAAACCACTTTCATTACAATAAGACTTACAATAAATCATGCAAGCGATTGCATTACCTAATTAATGAAAAGTTTGCATACACTATTTTTAGTCACATAGACAAGGGGAAAAGGAAGGTATACACCATGAAAAAGTTTTTTTCATTTGATTTTTGGCAAAAGTTTGGAAAAGCTTTATTGGTTGTAGTAGCAGTTATGCCTGCTGCTGGAATCATGATTTCACTTGGTAAATTGCTAGGAATGACCGCGCAAGATATCGTAGTTTTGCAAACGATTGCAAGAGTAATGGAGGATATCGGTTGGGCTGTTATTACCAATCTTCACATTTTGTTTGCCGTTGCAATTGGGGGATCTTGGGCTAAAGAACGCGCAGGTGGAGCGTTCGCTGCCTTAATTGCTTTTGTTCTCATCAACCGCATTACGGGCGCTATTTTCGGCGTAACCTCTGACATGCTAACAGACCAAAAAGCAACGATTTCATCACTGTTTGGTCAACAACTAGTTGTAAAAGATTATTTCACTTCCATTCTAGGTGCTCCAGCACTTAACATGGGTGTATTTGTAGGAATTATCTCTGGTTTCTTAGGAGCCGCATTATTTAACAAATATTATAACTATAATAAATTACCGAATGCTCTTTCTTTCTTCAACGGAAAGCGCTTTGTACCATTTGTTGTTATCGTAGGATCTGTTGTTACAGCACTTGTTCTTTCAATTGTATGGCCATTTGTTCAAGGTCTACTTAATAACTTCGGGCAATGGATTGCAACATCTCGTAACAGTGCACCAATCGTTGCACCGTTCGTATACGGGGCATTAGAACGCCTATTACTACCTTTTGGATTACATCACATGTTAACGGTTCCAATGAACTACACGGAACTTGGGGGAACGTACAAAATCTTAACAGGATCTGGAGCTGGATCAACGGTTGCAGGACAAGACCCACTTTGGTTAGCATGGATTGCAGATCTTAACAACTTCTTATCTGCAGGAGATACAGAGTCTTATAAAAAATTACTTCACGACGTAACACCTGCTCGTTTCAAAGTAGGGCAAATGATTTTATCTTGTGCTGCTTTAATCGGTATCGCACTTGCGATGTATCGCAATGTTGATGTAGACAAGCGTAAAAAGTATAAATCTATGTTCTTCTCAGCTGCTTTAGCTGTATTCTTAACAGGCGTAACAGAGCCAATTGAATTTATGTTCATGTTCGTTGCACCGGTTCTTTACGTGGTATATGCACTAATGACAGGATTAGCATTTGCGATCGTAGACATTGTACACGTTCGTGTTCATTCATTCGGTTTTATCGAGCTATTAACGCGTACGCCAATGATTATTAAAGCAGGTCTTTGGTTAGACCTTGTGAACTTTGTGATTGCGTGTCTTGTATTCTTTGGATTAAACTTTGCCGTTGCAAACTTCATGATCAAAAAGTTTAACTTACCAACGCCTGGTCGTAACGGTAACTACGTAGACGGTGAAGAAAATGAAGAAACAACGGAAGCAAGCCCAAGCACGAAAAAGAACGTAGGAAACGATTCGCTAGCACCTGTTATTATCGGATTGCTAGGTGGAGAGAAAAACATTGAAGATGTCGATGCATGTATGACTCGCCTTCGTGTAACAGTAAAAGATCCAAGTGCTGTAGCGAATGAGGCAGACTGGAAGAAAAATGGTGCATTAGGATTAATTATTAAAGATCAAGGTGTACAAGCCATTTACGGACCAAAAGCAGATGTCATCAAATCTGATATTCAAGACTTGTTAGGAGCGTAAAACATGAAATTACTCACATTAAACTGTCATTCTTGGCAGGAGGAAAATCAATGGGAAAAGATTTCGACTCTCGCGATGACGATTAAAGAAAAACAGTATGATGTGATTGCTTTACAAGAGGTGAGTCAATCGATTGACTCACCTCCCCTCCATAATCATCTTAAGCAGGATAATTTCGCTTCTGTCCTTTTAGAAGAGCTTAAGACGATCGGAGTCACTGATTACGAATACGTGTGGGACTTTTCCCACATTGGTTATGAAACGTTCGAAGAAGGATTAGCGATTTTAAGTAAGCACCCTATTACGGAGTCAGATTCGTTTTATGTATCAAAAAGTACCGATTATGATTACTGGAAAACACGAAAGATCGTACGTGCTACTATTTCATACAAAGACGTTCCCCTCTCCTTCTACTCTTGCCATCTAGGTTGGTGGGAAGACGAGGACGAACCATTTCAATTTCAGGCAGATCAATTACTGTCATATGTAAAGACTCGTAAAGAGCTTAGTTTTTTAATGGGTGACTTTAATAATAACGCCTTTATAAGAGATGAAGGATTCGATTATTTAAAATCACAAGGCTTACACGATACGTATCTCTTAGCTTCTGAAAAAGATAATGGCATTACCGTAGAGGGGAAAATTGCCGGATGGGATCAAAACAAGGAAGATTTACGTTTAGATATCATCTTCGCAACGAACCCTGTAGAAGTTCAATCGTCTTGCGTCATTTTCAACGAACGAAATAAACCAATTGTTTCTGATCATTACGGAGTGGAATGTGAGATTTTAATGTAAAAAAGGTGGACAATGTGTCCACCTTTTTTTATTGCTTCAATAGAGTTTCTAATTCTGTTAGTGTCTCATCAAATGCCTTCATCGCCTCACGTATCGGCTGATCAGTAGACATATCCACCCCGGATTTTTTAAGAATAAACAGTGGATTTTCAGAACCTCCTGCCGTTAACAAGTGATGATGAATTCTGTTAATCGCAGGTCGACCTTCTTTTAAAATTTGTTCCGTTAGATCAATCGATGCGGCGAAACTGGTCGCGTATTGATAAACATAAAAGTTGTTATACAAATGGGGAATTTTCGCCCATTCAACGGCAATCTCAGGGTCTGATATGATCGACGGACCGTAGTATTTTTTGTTTAACTCTAAATAAATGTTGCTCATGGCTTCGGCATTTAGAGACTCACCCTGCTGGTCTTTCTCATGAATGATTTTTTCAAATTCCGCAAATTGCGTTTGGCGGAAAAGAGTCGTTCGAAAACCTTCAAGTCGATCACACAATAGCGCAATTTTTTCTTCTTTTGTTTTTGCTTTTTTATACGTATCGTGCCACAAAAGTTGTTCATTCATGGTAGAAGCAATTTCAGCTAAAAAGGTTGGATAGCCTGCTGTTAAATAAGGCTGAGCTTTTTTCGTATAATACGATTGCATCGCATGTCCCAATTCATGAGCAATCGTCGAAATATCATCGTTCGTACCACGATAATTTAACAACACATATGGATGCGTATCGTAGCTTCCCCACTGATAAGCACCCCCGTGCTTGTCCTGTGTAGAATAAACGTCAATCCATCTTTCGTTAAATGCCTTTGTTAAGACGTCTGTATAATCCTCACCCCAAATAGATAGACCATCAATCACTCTCTTTTTGGCTTCTTCAAATGAAACATATTGATTGTCCTTTTTACTTAATGGTGCACGAAGATCATACATATGCATGGGAGAAACCTGCAGTAGTTGTTTTTTCACCGCCATGTAGCGATGCAAAAGCGGCAATCCTCTGTGAACAGATTGAATTAATCCCCCGTACACTCTCACAGGAATATTATTTGAATCGAGACTTGCGGCTATAGCATTTGGATAGTGGCGAATTTTTGCGTATGCATTACTAGCTTTTACCTGACCACTCAGGGTTTGAGCGAATGTATCTTGATATTGTTTGAGCGTATGATAATACGTTTGAAATGCTTTTTCGCGAATTACGCGATCGGAACTTTCCATATATGTGCTGTAATTGAACCGATTGAGCGGAAGCGCTTTTGCTGAAGCTGCTGAGAAAGAAGGGAACGGAATATCTTTTTCAAGCATTGTAAAGGTGCTCTCAGGAACAGAAGCAATAGGAGCCGTTTTGAGCAGTAGCTCTTCCATTTTTTCAGGAAGGGTATGTTCTTTTGTTCGCATCATCTCTTCTAAAACATACTTATAAGCAGACAGCTGTGGGTCATTAATATAGGTTTTTAACTTTTTCGTAGGAAGCTTTGAAATATCCGTGTAGAGCCACGACGTTTTTTCCATCACGTTCATCGACATATGATCAGCTTGATCAGTGAACGATTGAAGTTCAGCGTTGGAAGCATTCGTATGCAGTTTTAATGAAGCATAAATATATACTTTGTCATGCTTCCTCATAATCGTGCTATACTGCTCTAAAATATTTTTTAGATGTGACGGTGATTTACCAAGCGTTCCCTTATAGTGATAAAATTGATCGGATTGGGCCACTACACTTTTTACGTCCTTATCCCAAGACTTTTGGTTAGGATAAATATCTTCTAATTTCCACGTGTATTGAGATGGAATGTCTGAACGTTTTTCATATTGCGGGTTCACTTCTGCACCATTACTTGTCGTTGCACCTACTTGCAACAAACAGAACGCAGTAGCCAAAACGGTTAGTTTTTGATAAAAAGGCTTTTTCATCGTCTCTCTCCTTTGTAAAAAAACATCGATCCAAAATACTCCTTTTAGTATTTTGAAAAACAATGATTTTTATGATGAAAAAGTTTTTCTTCATTTCCACCTGTTTAAATGAGAATTTCATTTCTATCCTGCACATTTATTCTTATAATAGATATGATCATTTATTTTCGTACGTTAAAAAGGCGGAGGATGTATGGCAGAAGTACAAAAGAGACAGCTTCGTTTTGAAAGATTTGGGTTAGAATCAATTCCCCAAGAGCTTCAGCAAACGCGCTGGTATGAGTATTCATTTATTCAAGCAACTTTTTCAGTGAACGCAGGCAACTTTTTAGTTCCTGCACTTGCCGTGCTTCAAGGGCATTTATCAATTTTGGCAGCCATTCTTAGTACAACAATTGGAGCAGCCGTGGCATTTTTACTCGTTTCTTATTTATCGTTACCAGGGGCAAGGTACGGAATTCCTGCTCAATACGCGATGCGTTCCTTTTTAGGCGTAAAAGGTGCTCAATGGATTTCTTCGCCTATTCGAACCATCACTTCTTTATATTGGTTTAGCGTTCAAACCGTGGGAGGAAGCTATGTCATTCAAAAAATGCTACTTTCTTATTTTCATGTTCACGTTCCTTTTACGATGCTAGCCGTTATTCTAAGCACGATCATGGCGATACTCGCTCTCATTGGTTTTGAGGCGGTAAAAAAAGTAACAAAGAGATTTTTCCCTTTGCTCCTAATTGGTCAAGTCGTCATTTTATGGTTGTTCATCCGCTCCTTACAAGCGTCTTCCATTTCATTGACACATGGCGCTCATGAGTTTTCGCTTTCAACCTGTTTGTTTTATGCAAGCCTTGCCTTTATTCAATACATATCTGGTGTGACATCATCTTCAGATATTACACGCTATGCTAAAACGGGAACACACGGCTTCTGGGGACTTTACGTAGGGAACGTGTTAGGGTTTGTAATGACAGCTGTGCTAGCTACTCTAGGAGCAGGATTGTTCCAAAACGAGAATCCGTTTATTGCAACAAGTACTCTGACTACGTCATCAATAGTTGTCGGTTTAATGGTTATTTGCTCTATGATATCCATGATTTCAATTAATCTCAGCAATGCCTATACAGGTGGATTAAGCTTGCTAAATAGCCTTCCTGCACTTGGACGAATTAAGGCAGCTATTTTATTTGGTTTGTTAGGAATAGCCTTAAGTACGCTTCCTCAATTAGTTAGCGAAGCCAAAACATACATTTCAATGCTCGGGGCTTTTGTCGTTCCCCTATCTGCGGTCATTGTGGCCGAATTTTTATGGATCAATAAAAGGACGCTCATTCCGATTCAAACCAAGAGCATAAATAAATTAGCAATTGGTCATGCATTGATTGGAGCGCTCATCTACTTTTTTATCCCAGATCAATACTCACCTGGATTCACTTTGTTCGTTCTCACGTTTATCAGCTACGGATTGACGAAACATTTCGTAAGCGGAAAAGCTAGAGACCTCTCACCTTTATAAAAACAGAGGCTCCTATTAGAGCCTCTATTTTCATTACTCTTCAATATATAAAGCATTTGGCACAGCTTCAATCCATTTACTCTTCTTCCCAATTGAAAAAATATGCAATTCATGCATCGCTCTCGTACAAGCTGTATAAAGCAAATACCGGTCAAAGGAGCTACCATAATTCTCATTTGATCCGTCATAAATAAGCACTGCATCAAACTCAATTCCCTTTGCAAGATAGATGGGCATCACAAGAATCCCTCGTTCAAAAGCTTGAGTTTTAGGTGTAATGCGTTTTATTTCAAAGTCATTTGCTAAAAGGTCCATTACTTCTTTGCATTCTTTTTCTGTTTTACAAATAATCGCAATGGTTTCATGGTTCTCCTTTTTCAACGTTATGATTTTACTTTTAATCTGTTCATAAATAGAATTTTTTTCATCAATTTCTGTCACAGCCGGTAATAACCCATTTCGGTTAAATGGCTTAATAGCCTCTCCATTAGGAATAAGAGAGCGTGTGAACTCAACAATTTGCTTTGTCGAGCGATAGCTCTGTGTCAGTTCAATCCGTGCTTGATCCTCTTCATGCAGCTCCTCTAAAAGGGTTTTTTTGTGACGTGAATGAGCATACACGGCCTGATTAAAATCACCTAACAGAGTCATTTTGGCATGTGGGAATAAGTACTGCAGATAAGCCATCTGAAACGCATTATAATCCTGGGCTTCATCAATAAAAAGGTGCTTAATGAGAGGATCAATCGATTTTCCTTTCAAGCGGTCTTGCAAATAAAGATACGGTGTCATGTCCTCATAGAGTAGAACGCCTCTTTTTAGATACTCCTGCGTAAGCTCGCCTATCTCTTGGTAGTCTTCAATTGATTCAAGCATTTGGTTCAGACGACGATACACAGAAAATTCATTTACGAACCGCATCGCTTGGACATGCTTATACAGCGGTTTGAACTTCTTCTTCACTAATTCTCTTGCTAAAAGGGCTTGCTCTTGCTCAAAATCATCAAATGTATCATCTGTAGAACGCTGTTCGTTTTGCAGCTTACGATAGGCTCGTAAATAGGTTTCCTTATCGGAAAGCTCCACTTCCTCTAGTACCCAGTCCTTCGTCACTTGTTCTTTCTCAAATTGTCGTAGTTTCTTTTTCAACCAAGTCGCCACCAGATCCATTCGGTTCGGAATGCTAATTGCTCGGTCAAGCGAATAAAAATAATGTTCGATTTCTTCAGCAGAGAGTAGAAGCTCCCCACGAAATTTTATATGACGAAATACCAATCCCCCGTTTGATAAGCCCTCAATAAACTGGTCCACCACACCCTTAAATGTGATACTTGATTTCAAGTCGATGTTTTTTATTCTCTGCGTATACTGCGAGTGCTGTTGTCCTGTAAGCACATACTCCACTTGCTCAAACGGACTTTCAACGTCTATTCTTCTGCTAATTTTTCGTTCCATGTATTTTTGAAACGTGTCTTGTTGCATATTATCTTCACCAAGCTCAGGGAGAACTGTGGCCACATAGCTATTGAACATTAAATTAGGCGAGAACAGCATAATGTTAGATGACTGAAGCGAATTACGATGACGATAGAGCAGGTAGGCAATACGCTGTAAAGCTGCCGATGTTTTACCGCTTCCCGCTACACCTTGCACAATTAGCGTTTTACTGCGCTCATTTCGAATGATTTCGTTTTGCTCTTTTTGAATGGTGGCCACAATGCTCTTCATTTGCTGATTTGCCTGATTGCTCAACACCTCTTGAAGCATCTGATCTCCTATGGTGATTCCTGTATCAAACATGTTTTTCAATTTACCTTCTTTGATGACATATTGACGCTTCAAAACCATTTCCCCATGTATCGTCTCTGTCGGTGTTTCGTACTCTGCATATCCAGGTGAGTAATCATAATACAGGCTCGAAATAGGTGCTCTCCAGTCATAAATAAGAAACTCCTGATCGTCTCGATCCATTAATGAAGCAACGCCAATATAAATGTCCTCTACTTGTTCCTCACCATCCTCAACAAAATCAATTCGGCCGAAATAAGGAGAGTTCTTCAACTTACTCAATGTTTTGATCTGCTTCGTTGCTTGCCCATGACTTCGTTCACGTTCGGCTAACATTTCTGCCTGTTGCTTAATGCTTGCATGCGTCTCGATCAGATCATCTGGCTCATCCGTATTTACCGTTACGTCTTCCCAGAAGTTTTTGCGTAAATGAAGAATGTCTTCTTGAACCCCTCCTGCACCTTGAAGAAGTTGAGTCGCCTTATGACTTATTTCGGACTTAATACGTTCGATGCGTGCCATCTCAAGTTTCATCTCATTTGTTACATCTCTCATTTCAACACTCCTCTAGGAATTTCTTTATCCTATCCTGCTTGACAATGAATTTATTTTGCTATATAATTTAAGATAGGATAAATATAATTATTTTTAAAAAACACGTTATTTCCTCATAATACCACATTTCTATGTCCTTAATCAATCTTATTTTCCGCTTCCTCTTGATAACACTACTTATTTTTCGTTCCTTCCAGAATGTTTCATGTGAAACACCTTTCTTTTTTTCAAAAAAAGCTTTTCGAATCCTAGACAAACCACTATGCTTAAGAGGTTGTGCTTTTCTAAGCACGTAAACCTATTTAAGAAAGGTAGTGAACATCTTGGGATCGTTCTTTAAAAATTATCGATCTTCCCTTCTACTGCTAGCCTCCATCATTATAGGCGGAGCGGCAGGACTTTTATTTGGAACGAAAACGTCCATCGTAAAGCCATTTGGGGATTTATTTCTAAATCTTATGTTTATGATTATTATTCCGCTCGTTTTTTTCAGTATTGCGTCAGCTATCGCCAATATGGACGGAGTAAAGCGCTTCGGAAAAATTATCGGTAGTATTTTTCTTGTGTTTGTTGTGACAGCGATTGTCGCAGCTGTTATCGGTTTTGCCGGAACTTCTGTGATGAATCCTTTAGCTCATACAGATGTATCAGCGTTAAAAGAATTAATGGAGAAGACCGATGTGTCTAAGCCGTCTGAAGATGTATCATTTTTAGCTCAGCTTGTTAACACCTTCACCGTTTCTGATTTTTCAATGCTATTCTCAAAATCTAACATGCTACAGCTCATTGTTTTTTCTGTTTTATTTGGTTTTGCGACCGTATTAGCAAAAGAAAAAGGCAGACCTGTAGCGGCTTTCCTATCATCTGGATCGACGGTAATGATGAAAATGGTCAACGTTGTCATGTATTATGCACCAATTGGTCTTGGATGTTATTTTGCATCCGTGATTGGTGAACTTGGCCCTCAAATTCTTGAAGGATATGTAAGAGCATTTATCTTATATTTAATTCTAGCCCTTATTTATTACTTTGGTTTCTTCACTCTTTATGCATTTATTGCTGGTGGAAAATTGGGCGTAAAAGTGTTCTGGAAACACGCATTAGCGCCTTCTGTTACAGCCATTGCAACATGCTCTAGCGCTGCAAGTATTCCCGTAAACTTAACGTCTGTTAAAAAGATGGGTGTACCGAACGATATTGCGGAAACGATTATTCCATTAGGGGCTAATACACACAAAGATGGATCTGTGTTCGGTGGCGTGTTAAAAATCGTCTTCTTGTTCACTTTATTCGGAAAAGATATGACAAATTTCACAAACATTTTAAGTATCTTAGCCGTTGCATTCCTAGTAGGAGCTGTCATGGGTGCTATTCCTGGTGGAGGAATGATTGGTGAAATGCTGATTTTAAGCGTTTTTGGTTTCCCACCAGAAGTATTGCCAATTATTGCTGTCATCAGTACGATTATTGATGCTCCTGCAACGTTATTAAACTCTACAGGAAACACTGTTTGTGCAATGCTAGTTACGCGACTAGTAGAAGGAAAGAACTGGTTAAAACAAGCATTTAATTCATCAAAAAACATGGCTTCTTAATTGAAAAGGCTGATCACCCACGGGTGATTAGCCTTTTTTTACTTATGATGAAATGAGAAACGTTCTGTTCTAAAACCTCTAACATTGTCTTCATTTATTTTTATGTATTTTTATTCTACCTAATTACTATTTCAATATTTATCCAACTGACTTTTACGGTCGTCCTTCTCAAATGATATTGACTTATAAAAGTTACTATTATATATTCATTTCGGTAGATGTATGACATCAGACCCTCAAATTAGATGCTATAATAAAAAAACAATTCCTTCATCGTGTTATGCTATATGTACATAGCAGGCTTACATGAAAATAGTCCCTTAAGGGCAAAAGAATAGTATCCTCTCTTTTAAAAAGAAACCTCAAAGATAAAGTTTGTGACAAGCTCATTATTCTTAATAATGACTGTATATAAATACAAAAGGTACTGGAGGCTAAAATGAAATACTTAATTGCAATTATAGGATTACTAGTCGTGTTAGCATTAGCTTGGATCGCAAGTAAAGATCGTAAGCGTATTAAGTACAAGCCGATCATTTTAATGATCGTCATTCAACTCGTTTTATCGTATGTGTTATTAAATACACGCTTTGGCTTGGTTATTATCAAAGCGATTGCAGCTGTCTTTGATAAACTTCTAGCATACGCTGGTTCTGGTGTCGATTTCGTATTCGGAGGGATTGCTAACAAAGGCCAAGCTCCTTTCTTCTTAGGTGTATTACTCCCTATCGTATTCATTTCGGTTTTGATCGGAATTTTTCAGTATTTCAAAATACTTCCATTATTCATGAAAGGCATTGGTTTACTATTAAGCAAAGTAAATGGTATGGGGAAACTAGAATCCTATAACGCGGTAGCTTCTGCTATGGTAGGACAATCTGAAGTATTTATTACAGTAAAAAAGCAACTAGACAAACTTCCTGAACACCGTCTATATACGCTTTGTGCTTCTGCTATGTCTACGGTTTCGATGTCAATCGTTGGCGCATACATGACGATGATCGAACCAAAATACGTTGTAACAGCAATCGTAATTAACCTATTTGGTGGCTTTATTATCTCTTCTATTATTAACCCTTACGAAGTAGATGAAAAAGAGGACATCTTAGAAATTCAAGACGAAAACAAACAAAGCTTCTTCGAAATGCTCGGTGAGTATATCTTAGACGGATTTAAAGTTGCCATTATTGTTGGCGCAATGCTAATCGGATTTGTGGCACTAATCGCTGCCATTAATAACGTATTCGACCTTGTGTTCGGTATTAGCTTCCAAGAAATTCTCGGTTACATATTCGCTCCATTCGCTTTCCTAATGGGGATTCCAGGATCTGAAATCGTCAAAGCCGGTGGAATTATGGCAACAAAACTCGTAACGAATGAATTTGTTGCGATGATGAGCCTAACAGACATCGCCAACGGACTAAGCAGCCGTACTGTTGGAATCATCTCCATCTTCCTTGTATCTTTCGCTAACTTCTCCTCTATCGGAATTATTGCAGGAGCAGTAAAAGGATTAAGCGAAAAACAAGGAAACACAGTAGCACGATTCGGACTAAAACTTCTCTACGGCGCAACACTAGTAAGCTTCCTATCAGCCGTTATCGTAAGTTTCATTCTTTAATTCATCACTAAAAGCACTTCCTACAAAAAGGAAGTGCTTTTATTTCATTACGCTCCCAAAAAAGGGCCTCCCAGCCCGCAACGCAGGGCGATAGAACGCACCCACAAAGCCCTTAAAGGTTCACATAAGGGGATGGTGACAGCCCGTAAGGGAGGTCGCCATCCCCTTATGCTTGAACAAACCCCCCTAACAGCTCTTCCGTTAGGGGGGTTTGTTCAAGTGGATCCTAAATTATACGTGGGATTTTTGGAAGGCGGTAATGCTTCTGTACTCGTCCTTCAACACGCGAGAAACCCGTACAAAAATAGGAGCTAACTCCTTATAAACCTCTACATTCTCTGGATTTGGCGTATGATGATTCGTTGTTCCAACCATCTCTTTCACCACATCCAATGAATCAATCTCCCCTAAACCATACAAACCTAAAATGACAGCACCTAAACAAGAACTTTCAAAACTTTCCGGAACCGAAAGCTTTTGATTGAAAATGTCAGCCATCATCTGTCTCCACAGCTCAGAACGGGCAAATCCTCCCGTCGCCTGAATCTGTGTTGGCTCACCGATCAACTCTTCTAGCGCTAGCAATACTGTGTAAAGGTTAAAAATAACCCCTTCCAATACGGCACGAATAAGGTGTTCTTTTTTATGATGCAGACCTAGACCGAAGAAAGACCCTCTAGCATTTGCATCCCATAAAGGTGCTCGTTCACCAGCTAAGTACGGATGAAATAATAGTCCGTCCGCGCCCGGCTTCACTCTTGAAGCAATTTCAGTTAGAAGATCATACGGGTCCATCCCAAGACGTTTCGCTGCCTCAACTTCTGAAGCACCCAATTGATCTCGAACCCAACGGAAAATCATTCCCCCGTTGTTCACTGGACCGCCAATAACCCACTTATCCTCTGTCAGCGCATAGCAAAAAATGCGTCCCTTTGGATCTGTTACAGGCTTATCTGTGACTGTGCGAATTGCTCCGCTTGTCCCAATTGTCACCGCTACAACGCCTGGGTCAATCGCATTAACACCAAGATTCGACAACACCCCATCACTTGCTCCAACGATGAATGGTGTGGAAGGATTTAAGCCCATTTCAGCTGCCAAATCTTCATTCAATCCTTCTACCTTATGCGTTGTTGGCACTGGATTAGAGAGACGATCAGGCGTTACACCCGCTACATGAAGAGCCTCTTCATCCCAGTTCAGTTCTTTCAAATTAAATAGTCCTGTCGCAGAAGCAATAGAATAATCAATGACGTATTCATTAAACAATTTATAGAAAATATATTCCTTGATCGAAATAAATTTATGTGCCGAAGCGAATAAGTCCGTTTTTTCATGACGTAACCATGTTAATTTCGATAACGGTGACATTGGATGAATAGGTGTTCCCGTACGAAGGTAAATTTCATGACCATTCCATTCATCTTTGATTTTCTCGGCCCATTGGGCACTTCTGTTATCCGCCCATGTAATACAATTCGTCAATGGCTTTCCTTGCTCATTCACTGCAATTAAGCTATGCATAGCAGAGCTAAATGAAACAAACAAAATATCATCTGACGAAACATCTGACTTTTGAATAACCTTTTTTACCGTCTGAATAACAGCTTGAAAGATTTCTTCCGGATCTTGTTCTGCTGTAAGAGGTGTTGGAGAAAACAATGGATATTCAATCCCGTGTCTAGCTACCATCGATCCATCTTTACGAAAAAGAACGGATTTTGTGCTTGTTGTACCGATGTCAACGCCAATCATGTATTTCTGACTCATATCTTATTCCCCCTAAAAACATCCTGCTTGTTTGAAAGCCTTTTCAGGTATGAACGAAAAATAGAGAAGCAATCGAACTTCTCTATTTTTGTTCTAGGGCTATTTTTAAAACACTATGTGTTGAAAAGGCCTTTTATTTTTTAACGACGCTATGTCCACCAAATTCGTTACGTAGTGCTGCTACAACTTTACCTGTGAACGTATCGTCTTCTAATGAACGATAACGCATCATTAAGGAAAGTGCAATAACTGGTGTAGCTGTTTGAAGATCTAATGCCTCTTCTACTGTCCATTTTCCTTCACCAGAAGATTGCATAACACCACGGATGCCTTCTAGCTTCGCGTCTTTTGAGAATGCATTTTCTGTTAATTCCATTAACCATGAACGAATAACTGAACCGTTGTTCCAAACGCGTGCTACTTTTTCATAGTCATAGTCGAACGGGCTTTTTTCTAATACTTCAAAGCCTTCAGCGATTGCTTGCATCATACCGTACTCAATTCCGTTATGAACCATTTTTAGATAGTGGCCGCTTCCGCTTTCACCAGCATATAGGTAACCGTTCTCTACGCAAATGTCTTTGAAGATTTGCTCTACTGTTGCGAATGCTTCTTTATTTCCACCGATCATTGTACAAGATCCGTTACGAGCACCTTCCATACCACCGCTTGTACCTACGTCTAGGAAGTGAATGCCAGCTTCTTTTAATTCTGCTGCACGACGTAAAGATTCTTTATAGTTAGAGTTTCCTCCATCGATTACGATGTCGTTCTCATTTAATAGCTCTTTTAATTCTGCTAAAACATTTTCAGTAATTGGACCAGCTGGAACCATTACCCATACTACTTTTGGACTTGATAGCTTAGAAACTAGATCTGCTACAGAAGATGCTCCTGTTGCGCCTAAGTCAGAAATTGTTTTTACTGCTTCTTGATTTACATCAAAAGCTACTACTTCATGTTTATTGTCTAATAGATTTTGAGATAAGTTGTATCCCATTTTGCCTAAACCGATAATTCCTAATTGCATGTTAAAAAGCTCCTTCTGAAAAAAATTTTCGCTCTATCTCTATTATACGAAAATTTTTTCATATTGCAATCGCTTGCAAGAAATTTTTTTTCATATTACAATTTATGCTATACTTCATTTACGTAATTAGGCAAAGGAGAACGGTTATTATGACGCAGAATTGCTTAGGAAAAATACGGTCCCATTATGCACGATTTAGCGAAAAAGAAAAGCAAGTTGCAGACTTCATTTTAAAAAATCCTGAATCCATCATTCATAGTACGATTAATGAGTTAGCGGATGATTTAAATGTAGCTGAAGCAACTGTTTTCCGTTTTTGTAAGCGTATTGGGTTTAAAGGATATCAAGCAATGAAAATCGCACTTGCTTCTGAAGTCATGGCTCCGATTACTCAAATACACGAGGAAATTAAAGAAGATGATAATGAAAAAACCGTGGCGGAAAAAATTTTCAAGTCGAACATTCAAACCCTTGAAAATACGCTTCAAATGCTTGATTATGATTCCATTCAAAAAGCAGTTCATCTTCTTTTGAACGCAAATCGCGTTGAGTTTTACGGTACGGGTGGTTCTTCAGTAATTGCGATGGATGCTTACCACAAATTTGTGCGGGCAGGAATTAAAGCGTTTTCTTTTACAGATTCCCACTTTCAAATTATGTCTGCTTCGCAATTAGGTCCCGATGACGTTGCGGTTGTCATTTCGCACTCAGGAACGAATAAGGACACGATCAATATTTTAAACGTAGCGAAAAAAGCAGGAGCGAAAGCGATTGGTATTACTGGCTTTCCGAAGTCTCCTATTAGTCAAAAAGTAGACGTTGCGCTGTTTACAAGCTCAGAAGAAACGGAATATCGCTCTGAAGCTCTTGCTTCACGTATAGGGCAGCTTAGTCTTATTGATGCACTATATGTGAATATGATGATTTTAAATAAAGAAGAGGCCCAGAAATCGTTAGAACGAGTAAGAGAGGCGATTTCAGAAACACGTATTTAAAAGAACTTTTGGCATTTGAAGAGCTTATGATATAATCAACCAATCAAATATTTTATTATGTGGAGGCTTTATGCTCACTTTTGAAGAAAAATTAGCAGTTATCGAATCATTTGAAGAACTTACACGAAATAATGTTTCACTTGGACGAGTGAATTTTCAATATGCAGAAAGTGCGTACGATAAAAAGAACGTTGTTTATCATTTGCATCCAAACGGTAATGGCTTTGTTTATGCTGAGTTTCTAAACGGATACGATGTTAACGACAAAGGAATGACCAACATTCGCGAGTTCTCAGCGGACGAACTACGTACGATTATTCAGCGATCTATTCAATCATTGGCTCCAAAAAGCACGGCTGAAGCCGCTATCGTTGGGGACGAAAAGGAAGAAAAGTGGGTTGGAGAAGGCGATCAGGTTCTCATCTTATTAGAAGAAGAT
This sequence comes from Priestia koreensis, assembly GCF_022646885.1. Classification (GTDB taxonomy): domain Bacteria; phylum Bacillota; class Bacilli; order Bacillales; family Bacillaceae_H; genus Bacillus_AG; species Bacillus_AG koreensis_A. The sequence goes on from NZ_CP061868.1 coordinate 4,463,245, forward strand.
GGTATGTGGAACATATACGCTGGCCTTAACCTTGATAATATGTTTAGCACGTATGAAGATGCGGCTGAATACTTAGCAGAAGAAGGCTTCAAGCGCCTATAAGAAACAACCCCATGGAGATCTCCATGGGGTTTCTTTTATTCTTGACCGAGAAGACGAAATAGTTCCTTACGTTCTTCTGCTGAGAATTCTCGCCATTCTCCGTCCTTCAAACCATCCAGACGAAGATTCATAATGCGAATCCGTTCGAGCCTCACGACCTTGTGGCCGAGCTCCTTACTCATGCGACGAATTTGTCGATTGAGTCCTTGAGTGAGAACAATCGTAAACGTGTGCTCGTCAACACGATTTACTTTGCACGGCTTCGTAATCGTTCCTAAGATCGCTACGCCCTCTGCCATTTTACTCAAGAATTCATCATCGTAGGGACTCTCTAATGTGACCACATACTCCTTCTCATGATCATGCTCAGAGCGCATAATACGATTCACAATGTCTCCGTCGTTCGTCATAATGATTAATCCCTGTGAGGCCTTGTCCAAACGACCAACTGGGAAAATCCGCTGGGGAAAATTCATAAAGTCCATAATATTTCCTTGGACATGTGGCGCTGCCGTACATGTAATCCCAACAGGCTTGTTGAGCAATAAATAAATCGGGTCTGCTTTTAAAGGAATAGGTTTTTGATCGATGAGCACAAGGTCCGAAGCCTCTACCTCATCACCCGGTTCACAGATTCGTCCGTTGATGGTAATACGTCCTTCCCCTATCAGGCGGTCTGTTTGCCGCCTTGAGCAAAAACCCGTTAAGCTAACGTACTTATTGATTCTCATTTGATCTTTTTAATAAATACGACCTTCAGATAATCCCCTTGCTTGAATTCTGTGATCGTTTTAAAGTCTTCCGGAAGCGTATGCTCTTCTAAAATTTTGTATTTACCGTTCGTTTCTTTAAATGCAGCATCAATGAACGTCTTAAAACGGTTCATATCAAAGTTACTTGCATTTGTTGACGCAACAATTACCCCACCATTTTCTGTAATCGCAATCGTATCTTTTAACAAGTTTTTATAATCCTTCGCTGCACTAAACGTATGCTTTTTCGTTTTCGCAAAGCTTGGTGGATCTAAAATGACAAGGTCATACGATAGGTTCTTTTTCGCAGCGAATTTAAAATACTTAAATACATCATCTACGATAATATCCTGCGCTTCATAGTCAACACCATTTAAACTAAATTGCTCAATCGTTTTAGGAAGGCTTCGATTTGCTACGTCGACGCTAGTTGTCTTACTTGCTCCACCGACTGCTGCAAATACAGAAAATGCACCTGTGTAGGAAAACATATTTAATACGTTTTTGCCTTTGGCATACACATCACGAATTTGTTTTCGTACGTTTCGTTGATCAAGGAAAACGCCTACCATTGCGCCTTCATTTAAGTAGACCGCAAAGTTTACACCGTTCTCCTTCACGATCAACGGGAATTCGCCACGTTCTCCTGTCACAAAATCATCGTCTTCAACGTATTTACCCTTTGTATCAAAGCGCTTTTTCTCATAAATGCCTTTGAAGTCCACTAATCCTTTTAGCGCATTAATAATGTCGTCTTTAAACTGGTAAATACCTTCACTGTACCAATTGATTACGTAGTAGCCATCAAAATATTCAATGGTTACCCCGCCAACACCATCTCCTTCACCGTTAAATACGCGAAAGGCCGTTGTGTTAGCATCCTCATAAAAAGATTTGCGGTTCGAAATGGCAGACTTTAATCGTTTGTAAAAGAAAGATTGATCAATTACTTCTCCCTCTTTTCGACTTAACATCCAGCCGTACCCTTTATTTTGTTTTCCGTAGTACCCGATACCGATGAAGCGGTTTTTTTGATCGACTAAGTGTAGAATCGCTCCTTCTCCTTGCAGTTCTTCCACATCTTGAAGGGCTTCCTTTTCAATAAGGGGATATCCTTTTTTAAATTTCTCGGCGTGTTTCGGCCCTACTACCATCGTATATTGATTTTGCATATTATCCATCCAATCTATAGTTACTTGCTTTTTTCATCTTTTCCAATCACCTAATCGAATCATACCACCTTCTTCTTGTAAAGGTCGAATTGCTTTTTCATCTACCAAACCATCAAAAAAAGAGATCGTGTATGACCGACCTCTCAAGAAGAAACAGCAGGTTTTACAGGAAATAGTTCACCGTTCGCTGTTTGATAAACAATATGTTCTCTCGTTAATTTCGTTGGTGAATCTACGCCTGCAGCAGCTGCTAAATTAAACAATCCTTCACGTACGGATAGAACATAGTTACTGACCCGGTAAGATTTCTCTTCGACACTTAATGCTTTTTGCAGTTTTGGATCAGTCGTAGCAACACCGACCGGACAATTATTCGTATGACATACTTGAGCTTGGATACATCCAACTGAAAACATAAAACCACGGGCCACATTAATAAGATCTGCTCCTAAACATAAAGCAATGGCCATTTTATCAGGCGTTAGTAGCTTTCCTGAAGCAAAGATTTTTACTTTATGACGAATATCGTACTTCGTCAACAGTTCATCTACTACGGGAAGAGCTGAACGAATCGGAATCCCTGCTGCATCTGCCAATTCATGAAAAGACGCTCCCGTTCCTCCCTCTCCCCCGTCTACTGTAATAAAGTCTGGTGTTACGTCATTGGTCGCCATGTATGAGATAAGCTCTTCTAATTCATTCGTATTTCCTACGACAATTTTAATCCCAACAGGCTTTCCACCCACTTCACGTAGCTGTTGAATAAAATCTAACATCTCTTTTGGTGTATGAAACTCATTAAATCGGTTTGGACTATCAATTGATTTTCCGACCTCTACGTTTCGGATTTGAGCAATTTCCGGCGTTACTTTCGCTCCATCTACGTGCCCGCCTCTTGTCTTTGCTCCTTGTGCCAATTTTAATTCGAATGCCTTAATTTCCTTTATATCACTTTTCTTCTTAAATTCCTCCCAAGAGAACTCTCCTTCTTTCGTTCGGACGCCAAAAAGCCCTGGGCCAATTTGAAAGATAATATCTACGCCCCCTTTTAAATGGTGATCCGAAAGACCACCTTCTCCTGTGTTCATCCACGCACCATGTGCCCGATGTAAGCCAATTGAAAGAGCCGTAATCGCTCGATCTCCTAATGCACCGTAACTCATTGCGGACTGCCCTACTAGGCCCTTGACGATAAAGGGAGATCGACACGTGTGCTCCCCAATAATTACTGCATTCTCATCCGTTAATAAAAAAGGAGCTGCCGTCGCATCCTCACGATGTTCTTTACGTCGAAACAAATTGTCTTGATCGATTTTATAGAGCTTCGTTTTTATCTTCGGCTCGTTATCAATGGCTAGCTCTCCTCTTTGCTTTGGAAACAATGAATTTCGAATGAAATAGCCAGCTTCATCAAAATTTCGCTCAGAGCCAAACCCCATGATACGGTCTTTGTATTTTCCAGACATCACCGTTTGCTGATAGTCATTTCGAGAAAATGGTTTTGCCTCATTGTTATTCAGAAATAAATACTGACGTAATTCAGGACCCATCTTTTCCAAAATGTATCGCATCTTTCCTAAAAGCGGATAGTTTCGTAAAACAGCATGCTCTTCTTGCCTTTCGTCTCTTCGCCATAAAACAAATAAAAAAATAGCTGGAAGTAAAATAGCTAATACAATAATAGCGGTTAACACAAATAATATGGCCGTCGTCATACTCACGTCTTCTGGTTCCCCCTTTTTACATCATCCAAATAATTCCTCCACATGACTTTTACCACAAAATGTTATGCTCAAACTGAATTAACTAGACCAACGGGCGAAAATAAAAAGACATGATCATCGTCATGTCTTCTCATCTCTTCTTAGAAGGTAAATCTGTTAATTGATTGCTGAAGGTTTTGCGACATTTTACTGAGAGAATCTGCTACCGCCGCAATTTCCTCCATTGAAGCGCTTTGCTCTTCAGCAGATGAAGCAAGCTGATGGGTATTTCCAGATGCTTGTTCAGAAATTCCCTTCATTTCATTCATATTTTCAACCATTATCAACGATTGTTGACTCGTGTCTGCTACTACCTCCGAAACTTGTTCAGATTGGGCTTGAACTTCAATCATAATATCTGCTAGCGCTTTGAAAGACTCACCGCTTATCTTCACGTTTGCTAATCCGTCTGTCATTGCTGAGGTGCTATCGTTCATCGACTGAACAGCTCGGTTTGTTTCAGACTGAATATGTTGAATGAGCTCTCGAATTTCCTCCGCGGCTTTTCCTGATTGTTCGGCTAGCTTTCTCACTTCACTTGCTACAACCGCAAACCCTTTTCCATGCTCTCCTGCGCGTGCAGCTTCAATGGCGGCATTTAGTGACAGCAAATTCGTTTGATCCGAAATCTGTGTAATAAACGTTACAATTTGATCAATCTCTTTTGATTTTCTACCTAGGAAATTAACAACCTCTTGAGCAGATAAAATCTTCTCTTGAACATGATTCATTTTATCAACTGTTTCGAACACAATTTTATTTCCAGATTGGGCACTTTCATTTCCCTTTTCAATTAATTGAGATACATGCTTCATAGAATGTGAAGCTTCATTCATTCCCGTAGAAACGCGACCAACAATTTCAGTCGCCTCCTGTGCGCTTGATACCTGTCTTTCCCCGCCCGTTGCTAGTTCGTGAGTGGCACGAGCAATTTGTTCCGTTGCACGGCTATTTTCCTCTGCGCTCGCCGTTAGCTCTTCTGAAGTGGCTGCTACCTGCTCAGAGCTTTGACGAATATCAGTAAAAATAACGGTCAGCTGATCAACCATGCCATTTAGTGACTTACCTAGCTGTCCTACTTCGTCATTATTGAGGTACTTTGCATCAATCTTTGCACGCAAATTTCCATTTGCAATCTCTTTTACTACTTCGACTGCATGCTCAATAGGCTTTGTTGCGCTTCTTACAACTAGTATAATAACGAGCATTACAACAAGTAGCGTGACGACGATCATGATAAGAGAAGCGTTTTGAATATCATAATAATCTTTTAAAATCACGGATTTTGGAATGACAAGTTCAAACGTCCAATACGTGTCATCTAATCCCGTAATCGAGATTGGTTGATAAATATGAATGTATTGATCCGTATTCTCTTTCACTACTTTTCCTTTATTTAATTGATCACGGATTTTTTTTGATTCAATAAGTTTTAAATTTTTCTTCTCGTTTTCACTATTTTCTACGTAATGACCATTACTAGAAATTAAATTTGAATGGCCTCCGAGCGGCTTAATCCCTTCAATAAAGTCCTGTAATGAATTTAATGCAAAATCAGCTCCGAGAATCCCCAGAAATTGCCCTTGATCATCTAAAATAGGAACAACTAACGACGTCATCGTTACACCGTCATAGTCATACGGATCTAATAACAGTGGCTTCTTCGTATCTTTCGGAACCAAATACCAGTCTCCTTCTCCTTCTTTGTCATAATTATGAAGGGGGGTAACCGTAATTTTATCGCCTGATCGTACAACGTAAGGAAGCAAGCGCCCTGTAGCATCATAGCCCTCTTTATTTACATACTGCTTGTCCTTTCCATCAAACGCATTTGGTTCCCATATCGTATAGAGTCCCAAAAGCTGAGGCGTTGATTTCAGCTTTGCCTCTAGTAATGAGATAACCTGTTCCCTGCTTAGCTGATTGCCTTGCCTTAGCGTATTAATTGTTACATTTAGATTATCTAGCGTTTGCTTACCCGAATCTAGGAGCTGTTGCACTTTACCTGAATTCACAACCGCTTCCTGCTCAGCAAATGCCTGTCCTTTCCCCAAGTTTCCTTTATATGTTAGCTGAAGCTCATAAGCAACAGCGATACCAAAGGAAATAAGCATCAGTAAGCTAATTAGTAAACTCATTCGTCGAGCAAGCTTTAGATTTTTAAACCAGTTCATCTTTTTCCTCCGTTAGTCATTGAGTTAAGTATTTACTAGATATATCGTATTTTTTTTTCAAAAATTCAATGTTATAAAAGGTCAGATGAAAAATATTTTTATTTTGGAAGGGTCTCTAGGTTATTTTTTGAAAATTAATGGGAATATAGCCTTTAAATAAGGAGGGGGTAATATGGAACGTAATCATACGATGATACAGTTCTTTGAATGGCATATTGAAGCAGATGGAGAGCATTGGAACCATCTGAAAGAATGGGCACCTGAACTTAAGAAGCGAGGGATTGATTCGGTGTGGATTCCTCCTATCACAAAGGCAGAGTCTCCTCAAGATACTGGCTATGCTGTTTACGATTTGTACGATTTAGGTGAGTTTGATCAAAAAGGCGAACGACGAACCAAATACGGAACAAAAGAAGAGCTAGAGGAGGCCATTAAAGCCTGTCATGATCATGGGATTAATGTGTATGTAGACGTAGTGATGAATCATAAGGCAGCTGCCGATGAGACGGAAACATTTCAAGTCATTGAAGTCGACCCCAATGACCGTGAAACAGAAATTTCCGAACCGTTTGATATAGAGGGTTGGACGAAATTTACCTTCCCGAACCGAGAACAGAAGTATTCTTCTTTTACTTGGAACTTTAATCACTTTAACGGGACAGACTTTGACCAGAAAACAGGGAAAAAAGGTGTATTTCGCATTTTAGGAGAAAACAAATCATGGAATAACCGTGTGGATGATGAGTTTGGAAACTATGATTATTTGATGTTTGCAAATATCGATTACGCACACCCAGAAGTAAGAGAAGAAATGATTAAATGGGGCAAATGGTTACAGGAAACGCTTGGGTGTGACGGATACAGATTGGATGCGATTAAACATATCGATCACCGCTTTGTGGAATCATTTGTGAAAGAAGTAACAGATACAGCCAACCGCCCTTTTTATATATTCGGTGAATTTTGGAACAACGACCTTGAGGCTTGTGAGGAGTTTTTAAATAACGTCGATTACCAGCTTGATTTATTCGATGTGATGCTACACTACAATCTTCACGAGGCATCTAAAATGGGACGAGACTTTGATTTAACGACGATATTCAATGATACACTCGTACAAACCAATCCTCTTCAGGCCGTTACGTTTGTGGACAACCATGATTCACAGCCAAATGAGTCCCTAGAATCGTGGATAGACGACTGGTTTAAGCAAAGCGCGTATGCCCTCATTTTACTTCGTGCTGACGGCTATCCTTGCTTATTTTACGGAGATTACTTAGGCATTAACGGGGACGAGCCGATTGAAGGAAAGAAAGAAGCCATTGATCCTCTGCTTTATGCTCGCTATGAGAAAGCATACGGGGAACAGGATGATTACTTTGATCACCCAAACACGATCGGTTGGGTTCGCCGAGGAATAGATGAGCTATCGGGTTCAGGGTGTGCGGTCATTCTATCCAATGGTGACAACGGTGAGAAAAGAATGTTCGTTGGGGAAAATCGTGCAGGTGAAGAATGGAAGGATCTTACCGGTAATCGAGAGGATACGATTACAATTGAAGAAGACGGCTTTGCTACATTTCCTGTAAACGGTGGAAGTGTTTCAGTTTGGGCCCTTCCTACCGAAGAATAAGAGGCTGACAAGTGATACAGTCAGCCTAGTTTCGGTTGGCACGTTGGACAATAATAGCATCTTCTTGAAGCAGCAACGATTTTAATGATTTCAGTTCCATCTATGCGACAGGCTTGACCTTCTCGATTAAATACCCAATGTCGATAATTGGCACGAGTAAGACCTTTTTCTTTTAACTTATTCGCGAGGGCCACATCATTGGTAATCCCACCTGTCTCATATGAACGCTTTGTTAATTCAATAATCGCGCTTGCTGCTTTTTGAAGCTGTTCCTCCGTACAATCTACAGGACGAAGGTCTGGATGAATCCCAGCCACAAATAAAATTTCGCTACGCAGGTAGTTTCCGATTCCCGCTACAAATGATTGATCCAATAAAAGGGATGTCCACTTTCTCTTATAAAAGCGCTTGGATTTCATTCTCTCAAGCAACTGGAATGTGGTTACATCTTCACTTAAAATATCGGGTCCTACTTTTGAGATAAAGGGATGATCATCTACTTCTTCATCACGCAGGACCTCGATATCTGATGCGCTATAGAGTAACGCCGACTTCTTTTCATTATGAATCGCGAGCCTTAGCTGCCGATTTGTTTTTGGATAATGATAAGCTGATCGTACATACCATTTCCCATACAGCTGGTTATGCGAATAAATCGTATATCCATTATCAAATCGAATCAACATCGCTTTCCCCTTCGTATCCACACGTTTTACACGAGCTCCTGCAAACATCTCTTCATATTCCTGAAGATGTGGAAAGGCAAAAGATAGTTCATGAACAGGAAAAGAAACAAGTGCTTTTTCAACCTGGTCGGCTGCTCGTCTAATTTCAGGACCTTCTGGCATAGTTAACTTCCTTTCTTCATATGAACATAGTAGTTCAACATTTTTAAGATGTATTTATCTTAGTATAGAAAGTCAAATTCCTTAAAGGAGTTGCATTGTCCAATGTGCTACTTTGTTTCATACATCCCCCTTTGTTATGTGAACGCAAGTATGAGCATAAACCGTTCTGCTCGTTCAAGCTGGTTTTGCCCCTGCCATTCCTTTTTATCTACGGCATCTTTCACAAAACCAATTCTTCCTTCTATTATTCCCCCCTCACATCGAAACAAAATCAGCAAAAAGACTCAAACAACGCTACACCTATTGTGGACAGAACAAATGGCTTGGACACGAATGATCATGATCAGTATCGCTTTTGACCTTCCTGATGAATCTCTCACAACAACAAGACTGTTCCGGAATGCTCTTGATATGGGCTCTTTATTTGCAGAATACTGCGGAAAGGAAAAAGGAGATCAATTGACTAAGCTTCTTCAAAAGCACCTTCAAATGATGATTGAACTAGTAAGATCATCAAAAGAGAATGCCGCAGAAGCTGAAAAAATTGAGCACGACTGGTTTTTAAACGCCCATCACCTTGCTGACTTCCTTTATGAAATTCATCCTTATCAACCAAATGAATGGGTTCAACAGATTTTTGCACACTATTTAACCCTTCTTAAAACAGCATCCATCTTTATCTTAAGCGGTCACTTTTATTCAAGCATTACCATCTATGACCAGATCGAAGAACAAGCTCTCAAATTATCCTCGCTCTTTTATAAAATTCTTCTATACACCAACAAGAATTAGAATATTAAAATTTTTTAACATATTCATAAACACCAAACGTGTTGTTGCTCTTTTTGCGTGATAAAATAGTGGTATGGTAAATGAACAAAAGGAGTGGAACATATGAAAGACGAACTAATTAAACGCCTGTCAACCTACGTACAGGTTGATACACAGTCAGATAGTGAAAGCGAGACTTGCCCCTCTACACCTGGACAATTAACTCTTGCCAATATGCTTGTAGAAGAATTGAAAGAAATTGGGATGCATGAAGTGACGATTGATGACAACGGCTACGTGATGGCAACTCTACCTTCTAATACAGAAAAAGACGTTCCGACGATTGGATTTTTAGCGCATGTTGATACAGCCACTGATTTCACTGGTAAAAATGTAAAGCCTCAGGTTGTTGAGAATTACGATGGGAACGATATTGTATTAAACGAGGCTTTACATATTGTCCTTTCACCAAAAGATTTCCCTAATCTACATAACTACAAAGGCCATACCCTAATTACAACGGATGGTACAACACTATTAGGTGCTGATAACAAGGCCGGTATTACAGAAATTATGACGGCGATGGCTTATTTAATTAAGCATCCTGAAATCAAGCATGGGAAGGTTCGCGTTGCGTTCACACCAGATGAAGAAATCGGACGTGGACCCCATAAGTTTGATGTACAAGCCTTTGGTGCAACGTTTGCTTACACAGTAGATGGCGGTCCGTTAGGTGAGCTTGAGTATGAAAGCTTTAACGCTGCGAGCGCTACGCTAGTAGTCAAAGGGAAAAACATTCATCCAGGAACGGCAAAAGGGAAAATGATTAACTCCACAAAAATTGCGATGGAATTTAATCAAAAGCTTCCTGTCGAAGAAGCACCAGAATCGACTGAAGGGTACGAAGGCTTCTATCATTTGCTCTCCATGAGCGGCGATGTGGAAGAAACAAAGCTTCAATACATCATTCGTGATTTTGATAAAAATCAGTTTGCGGCGCGCAAAGAAGTGATGCAAAAAGCTGCACAGCAATTGCAAGATGTATACGGTGAAGACCGCGTTACATTGGAAATGAAAGATCAATATTTCAATATGAAAGAAAAGATCGAGCCTGTAAAGGAAATTGTAGACATTGCGTACAAGGCGATGAAGAACCTAGAAATTGAACCTAAAATCTCGCCAATCCGCGGTGGAACAGATGGTTCACAGCTTTCTTACATGGGATTACCAACGCCTAATATCTTCACCGGTGGCGAAAACTTCCACGGACGCTATGAGTACGCTTCTGTTGATACAATGTTAAAAGCAACAAACGTAATTGTAGAAATTGCAAAATTATTTGAAGAACAAGCATAATACGAAGAAATAAGCTAGCGTCTGCTAGCTTATTTCTTCTATACATACTATTGGGGGTCTACACGATGATTAACATTGGAATTATAGGTTTAGGTGCTATTGGGCAACGCTTAATAAACGGATTTGTGCAACACCCTTCTATTACGATTGCAGCCATCTGTGATCAAAATGCGGAGCGCTTGCTTTCGACTAAGCAACAGCTTGAGAATGTACAAGCTTTTCAGTCTCATAAAGAGATGTTAGAGTCACTGGACTTAGATCTCGTATACGTAGCGGTTCCTCCTAAGTATCATCATGCTATTGCCTTAGATGTAATAAGCAAAGGAATCCATATTCTATGCGAAAAGCCTCTAGCTAATTCGATCGAAGAAGCACGTGATTTGTATGAACGCGCACATGAAAAAGGAATCATTCATGCAATGAACTTCCCCCTAAATTACAGCTCAGGAAGCAACACCTTCGCACAACTTATTCAAGATGGTTTTGTCGGAGATGTGAGACGTGTAGAAGTAAAACTGCGCTTTCCTCAATGGCCAAGACCTTGGCAACAAAATGAATGGATCGCAAGCCGTGAACAAGGGGGATTTGTTTTAGAAGTAGGCGTACACTACATTCAGCAAATTCAGCGCATCTTTGGTAATATCAATGTGATGGACGTAGATACACAATACCCTGACGATCCAACAGCAAGTGAGCGCGGCATTCTTGCTCATCTACAGCTCGAGGACGGAACGCCACTTATCGTGGACGGATTAAGCCATATTGCTGGCGAGGAGGAAATTCGCTTTACAGCATATGGAACAGAAGGCACCCTCTCGCTTCTGAACTGGGCAGATCTTGAAGGCGGAAAAATTGGTAGTCCGATTACAATGATCGAACCGAACGAGGAACTGACAAGTTCACTTGCTGATCATTTAGTAGCTGCAATCGAAGGTAAAGAAGCAACCTTGATTGATTTTAAAGCAGGCTATGACGCACAGATCGTTTTAGAGAAATTACGAGCATAACAAAAAAGAGAGTCGAAATTCGACTCTCCTTTTTCATGGTCAGAAACCATGCACTCTAATTTCGAGCTTCATGTACTTTCAACTGTTTTCCTTTAATCGTCGTATACTTCATTTGTTTTAGTACCGTTGGGCCTTTTCCGTTTAAAATTTCAACGTAGGTTAGAATATCCTGAATCGTAATAATTCCTATATCGCTTGCTTCTACACCATCCAGCTTAGCAATGGTACCGACAAAGTCAATCGCGCGAAGCTTCTTCTTTTTACCACCGTTAAAATAGAGCTTCATAATGTCTTCGTTCAGCTCTGCTCCCTTTTCTTCTTTTAGATCCGGAACTTCACTTACCTTTTCTTTGAAAGCCTCTGTAGCTTCGTCTACTTGCTCAGAGGTAGGTGGATCAAGACGAGGGATTTCAAATCCGATGTACTCCTCAATGCTACTTACAAATCGTTCTTCTTCATAAGGCGTCACAAACGTTATGGCTTTCCCTGTATGACCTGCTCGTCCGGTTCTACCCGTTCTGTGAACATAGCTTTCCTTTTCCATCGGAAGATCATAGTTAATGACGTGCGTAATGTTCTCGATGTCGATTCCTCTTGCTGCTACATCTGTCGCAACGAGGTAGCGGAATATCCCGCGCTTGAAATCTTCCATTACTTCAAATCGATCTTCTTGCACCATTCCTCCGTGAAGCTTATCACACGGATAACCAGCACGATCTAATCGTTCAAACAAATCTTCCACTCGCTCTTGCGTACGGCAAAAGATGATGCAGCTATCTGGATTTTCAACTGTTGTTACATCGTATAATAAAGACAATTTTTCTCTTTCCGGTGTGACGTAGAGAGCATGCTCAATTTTCTCAGCCGTTAAGCCTGAAGCAGCGATTTCTACACGCTCTGGATGATCCATGTACTGGTCACTCAGGCTTTTAATATCAGGAGGCAGCGTGGCAGAAAATAGCATTGTCGTACGCTGACTAGGAAGTTTGTTGATGATAGCTTCTACTTGCTCAATGAAACCCATATTCAGCATTTCATCTGCTTCATCGATAATTAGATAACGGAGTGCGTCCACTGTTAATGTTCCTTTTTCAAGGTGATCTAGGACACGCCCTGGCGTTCCGACGACAATGTGTGTTTTTTGCTTTAATTCAAGCTTTTGGCGATGGAAAGGTTGTTTTCCATAGACCGCTACAGCTTTAATTCGCTTTAAGCGGCCGATATTCGTAATATCCTCTTGTACTTGGGCCGCTAGCTCTCTTGTCGGTGTTAAAACAAGTGCCTGTGGCTTGTTTTCTTTCCACTCCACTAACTCACATAAAGGAATGCCAAATGCAGCCGTTTTTCCGCTTCCCGTTTGAGACTTTACAATAATGTCCTTTTCGTTTAGCGCAATTGGAAGAACTTTTTCCTGAACTTCAGTTGGCGTTGTATAATGCAAGCGCTCAAGAGCGTCCATAATTTCTGGGCTTAATTTATATTGTTGAAAACCATTTATATTCATAGATAACCTCATTTTCCTTATTTGCTGTAGCATCTAATCTACAGGCTATGTTTTATTATACTTTAAATGATCTAGTAGTGTCGGTATAATCATAAAGAGTACGTTAATGAATGATTTTAGAACAATTCTGTGAAAAACTAGTAAAATAGATTGATTTCACTATAGATGGAACCTATAATTGTGATAATGAGAATTATTATCACTAGATATCACTAAAAGAAAAAAGGATGAGTCAAAGCATGTTGCATAACCCTTCTCTGAAGAATAACACTCGCTCAAATGTACTCAAATCCGTATTTTTATTCATTTTAGCGATTCTGGGAGTAGCGTTATGTATGTTTTTCGCAATCGCATTTGGAGCAAAAGAAATTACGGTTCATACAGTATGGTCTGCCATATTTCATTATAATCCTACCATTACGGAGCAACAAATTATTCATGAATTACGCTTTCCTCGTGTACTCGGAGCTGCAGTTGTGGGAGCTGCTTTCGCAGTAGCAGGTGCGTTAATGCAAGGAATCACACGAAACCCTCTTGCTGATACCGGTGTATTAGGAATTAATTCAGGAGCAATGTTTGTCGTAACACTTTGCTTTGCGTTCTTCCCTAGTATGCCCTACTCGTGGCTTATGATTTTCTCCTTTATTGGAGCCGTATTAAGCACGGTGCTCATTTTTGCAATCGGCTCTGCTGTTCCAGGTGGATTAACCCCTATTCGCCTTACCATTTCAGGAGCTGTTATGGCAGCATTCTTGCATTCACTTAGCTCTGGAATTGCCATATACTACGATCTTAGTCAAGATTTAGCCTTTTGGTATGCAGGAGGCGTGGCAGGGATAAAATGGAGCTATCTACGCGTGTTAATTCCCGTAATTCTTGCGGTGATTATTTGGGCCTGTTTATTAGGACGATCGGTCTCCATCATTTCGTTGGGTGACGATATCGCAACAAACTTAGGGATTAATGCGAATCGGATTCGAATCATTGGCATGGTACTAGCCGTTATTTTAGCCGGTGTATCTGTATCAGCCGTTGGTTCAATTGGTTTTGTTGGCTTGGTTATCCCCCACATATCAAGGAAGCTTGTAGGGGAGCATTACGGGACGATCATTCCTATGTCGGCGTTATTAGGAGCTATTCTGCTCGTTTTAGCGGACTTAGGGGCTCGAACGGTCAATCCTCCGCGTGAATTAGCGATCGGGATTATGGTTGCATTTGTCGGCGTTCCCTTTTTTCTTTACATTGCTCGTAAGATAGGGAGGGAACTATAAATGAAACACTCTGTTCGTAGTGACCAAAAGCGAGCTTATCTGATGAATACGTTGTTTGTGCTCATAAGTCTCTTCGCTATACTAGTCAGTCTAAATACAGGTTCATTGAAACTATCACCGCTCGAAGTAATGAAGACATTGTTCGGATACGGGGACTTTACAAGCTCAACGGTTCTTTTTGATTACCGTCTTCCCCGCATTCTGATTACAATGTTAGCAGGAATTGGACTTGGGATTTCAGGAGCTATTCTTCAAGGAATATCACGAAATCCACTAGCGGACCCGGGAATTTTAGGGTTACATGCAGGAGCCGCATTCGGTTTGATTGTGTTTGTTACATACTTTCACTCATTTGAAAATAACGCGTCTCTTCTTATTCCTCTTTTTACGTTTTTAGGGGGAGTTGTAGCAGCAATTTTGATTATAGGACTTTCCTATGATCGCTATCGAGGGACGATTCCGATTCGCATGATTCTAGTAGGAATTGCGGTCGCAGCTGGATTCAGCGCAATTACCCTGTTTTTATCTCTTCGACTAAACGAAGAAACGTATACGTTTGCTTCGCGCTGGTTAGTGGGGAACGTATGGGGGAGAGATTGGGTGCACGTCCTTGCCCTTTTACCATGGATCGTTGTGTTAGCTCCTTTTACATGGTTAAAGTCACGCACGTTAAACATTCTCTCACTAGGAGATGAAGTCGCAACAAGTCTCGGTTCTTCCGTTCAGAAACAGCGGATTCTTATGCTCGCTGTGGCAGTAGGCTTATCCTGTGCGAGCGTCGCGATGGCAGGAGGCATTGGTTTTATTGGCCTTGTTGCTCCTCATCTAGCACGCCGTCTTGTTGGGCAATCTTATCAGTACTCTATTCCTTTGTCTGGACTCATTGGTCTGGTCATTTTAGTGCTAGCGGATACAGTGGGCCGAACGATATTTGAGCCCAACTCTATTCCGGCAGGTGTTGTTGTTTCAGCACTTGGCGCACCCTATTTTTTCTATTTACTTATTAAATCCAAATAAACTACTCATAAGGTGAAGCGATGAAAAAGAAACTATTAATTTTACTTAGTATCGTCGTGCTGGCACTAGCGGCATGTGGAA
The DNA here is from genome assembly GCF_022646885.1 of Priestia koreensis. Classification (GTDB taxonomy): domain Bacteria; phylum Bacillota; class Bacilli; order Bacillales; family Bacillaceae_H; genus Bacillus_AG; species Bacillus_AG koreensis_A. The sequence continues at coordinate 4,478,696 of NZ_CP061868.1, forward strand.
AAAAAGACAATGATAAACAAGAATCTACTTCTAAAAAGGGTGGAAGTGAGCGAATCGCCTCTCTCTCAATCCACTTAACAAATGACTTATTAGCGTTAGGTATCACACCAGCTGGTTCGGTTGTTGGCGGTTCGTTAAATACATTCTTGCCGCATGTGCAAGATCAATTAAAAAATACAAAACCACTTGGGTCAGCAAAAGATCCTGATATGGAAACGTTACTTGCCCTAAAACCATCTGCTATTTATGCAGATAAGGAGTTTTCAGGAACTGATACATCGAAGTATGAAAAAATTGCTCCTACCCATGTGTTTGATCTAGACAAAGGTACGTGGAGAGATCATCTTAAGAAGATCGCCAAAACAGTGAATCGCGAACAAGAAGCGAAAACGTTCATTTCTGATTACGAAAAAGAACGGACACAAGTAAAAGCACTTATTGAACAGGAGGTTGGGAAGAATAGCAAGGCAATGGCTATTCGAGTAACAGGTAAGGAGCTTCGAGTCTTTAGCAAAAATCGCCCAATGGGACCAATTCTATTTGATGATTTAGGCTTTACACCTGCAAACGGTGTGGAAAAATTAAAGACAAATCGACCTTATGAGGTCATTTCACAAGAAGTACTTCCTGATTATGACGCAGATGCTATTTTCGTGATCGTCAATAGTGATGATGAAGCGAAAACAGCATTTAAGCAGCTAGAAGCAAGTCCTATTTGGAAAGGTCTTAAGCCTGTAAAAGAAAAACATGTATATGTAGTTCCAGATCAGCCTTGGCTGGATTACTCAGCGCTTGGAAACAAAATGGCGCTTGATCAAGCTAAAGAAATGTTCTCCAAATAAACAAAACCCCCTTCGAAAAGGGGGTTTTTACTTATTTACGAATTTTTGCAATTTCGTCCGCAACGAACTGAACGGATGGACCAACAACTACTTGAATATTATGTGGACCGATGATATTAATTCCAGGAATACCGGTCGACTTAATCTTTTCTTGATCGACGACGCTCATGTCTTTTACTTCAAGGCGCAAGCGTGTTACACAGTTATCTACCGATGTAACATTATCGTCCCCACCTAGCCCCTCATAAATTCGAGCAGCCATCACAGCAAACTTATCCGTTCCCGTGCTTGTAGGTGCAGCTTCAGCCATCGCTGCCACTACCTCATCATCTTCTCGACCTGGTGTTTGCAGATTGAACTTTGTAATGAGGAAACGGAAAATAAAATAATAGATGACAGCAAATACAAGACCTTGAACAATCAACATGTATGGCTTGTTAGCCAGTGGTAAGCTTGAGCTTAAAATAAAGTCAATCAGTCCTCCACTGAATCCAAATCCTGCTGTCCAGTGAAAAGTTGCTGCGATTGCTAGTGATAGACCTGTTAAAACAGCATGAACCACATATAAAAGCGGTGCCGCAAACATGAATGAAAATTCAATTGGCTCTGTAACGCCTGTTAAGAAAGCCGCGACTCCTGCCGCGAGCATTAAGGAGGCAATTTGCTTCTTACGCTTTGTTTTAGCCGTATGGTACATCGCAAGCGCTGCAGCTGGAAGACCAAACATCATCACTGGGAAGTATCCTGCTTGATACATTCCTGTTACGCCCTTAACTCCATCGCCTCGCCAGAATTTACCGATATCATCAATACCAGCTGTATCAAACCAGAATACGTTGTTTAACGCATGATGTAATCCCATTGGAATAAGTAAGCGGTTGAAGAAACCATACAGACCTGCACCAACAGCTCCTAGCTTACTAATTGCTTCACCGAATGACACTAATCCACTGAATACGACCGGCCAGATAAATAATAAAACAAGTGACACAATTAACATCGCAAAAGCAGACATAATCGGCGCCAGTCGTTTCCCACTAAAGAACGCCAATGCATCAATTAACTTAACGTGACTAAATCGGTTATACATGATTGATGCTACGATACCTGATAAAATTCCAATGAACGGGTTTTGAATTTTTACAAACGCAGCGTTAACCTTGGTCACATCAATTCCTTGTAGCATGGCAACAGATCCCGGAGATAAAAGAGTTGTAACCACTAGATAAGCGACTAATCCACTAAGAGCAGCCGCCCCATCCTTCGCTTTAGTCATCCCAATAGCAACACCAATGGCAAAAAGGATACCCAAATTGTCTAAAATCGCTCCACCACCTTTAATGAGGAACGCTGCTATTGGATTCCCTGATCCCCAACCGTCATGGTCAATCCAATATCCTATTCCAAGCATAATCGCTGCAGCAGGTAACACCGCTACTGGTAACATTAAAGAACTACCTATTCGCTGTAGATATTTTTTCACGTTCAAAACTCCCCCCTATATGTTTCTTTTTGTCTTGTTATAGCACTCTATGGAACTTGTTTCCATCCTATTGTCAGACATGCTGACAATATAAATCCGTAGTATTGCTCGTAATTCATTCAAATAGGGACTACTTGTAAAGATATATGCCAAAAATGAAAGCGTATACATTAATACTATATCAGAATTTCAGGGACCTAGATAAGCTAAATTTATTTTTCCTCAAAATTCCTTATTTTTATAAAAGAAGAGACAAAAATCGGTAGTTCTCATTTCCTACTTAAGAGAGGCAGAGAACCACATGCTAAATAAACCCTCACTAACTCCTAAATTGTACATGTAGTAAATACCAAACAAAATGCTGATCCCTCCAGCCGCTTTTATGAGTCCTGTATGCAAACGAACCTTTTTTGAGCTGATAATAAACGGTACTCCTAGAATGGTTGTGAATAACAGCATGCCGACAATTGTTCCACCACCAAAAATTAAAATATACAATATGCCTTCCCAAACACTATTTACAGTACTCATCGTCAGTAACACCATCGCCGCACTCCCTGCTAAGCCGTGAATGAACCCCATAAATACGGATTTCTTATACGACGTATGATGGTGAGAATGCTGAACAGATTGTTGATTTCTTTTTGCTGAACGAAACGATGAAATCCCAAAATACACAAGCATAATCCCGACTAAAAATTCTAAAGACATCGAGATACTATCAGGTATTCCACCTTTCATTAAAATCAGTAGCATGCCAATGATTAACAACGTGGAAGTATGTCCGATCCCCCAAAAAACACCTGTTAACGATGAAACGGACAATCGCTTACTTTGACTAGCGATTGTCGAAACCGCAATAACATGATCTGGCTCCATTGCATGCTTCACACCCAAAATAAAGCCTAAACTTAATACAGATAAAAAACCAATTTCCATTATGTATTCCTCCTGATCTAAATAAAAAAGAGATAGTGGACCTGTGCATCCACTATCTATCCTTTTCACTATTTATTAAGCCGTTTTTCTATTAAGCTGCAGAACTGGACTATTCCATGTTTTAATCCAGTTCCGTACAGCTGTAATCATAATGACAATTCCTAAGACGAGCATAATGATTGATAAAATAGCGTTTAATACGTTGTAGCCTGATGCAGCCGTATTTAAGTAGACGTTCTTGATCATCCAATATCCGGCGTAATTAACCGTTACGTATAGATACGCTAATGGAATAAGGCATGTCAGCATATAACGGCGCTTATCAGCAACTTTTAAGATAACCGTTGCACCAATAATCAATCCAATTGACGCCATTAGCTGATTGGATACCCCAAACAATGCCCATACCGATCCGATATCTCCCGAAAAGAGGAGGTATCCCCAAAGCAAACATGCAAGTGCACTGGCAAAAATATTACCAGGAAGCCAGTCTACACGTTTTAGAGGCTTATAGAAGGCGCCTCCAAAATCTTGGATAAGATAACGTGCAACGCGTGTTCCTGAATGGATCGCTGTTAGAATGAACAATGCTTCAAACATAATGACGAACTGGAAGAAGAATGAAGCTAATTTATCAAACCAGGAAATATCCGTGAAGATGTACGTCATTCCTACTGCCAATGTGACGGCTCCACCAGTACGTCCCTCGAGGTCAAGGCCAATCTCCTGGCTTAGCTTTGAAAGATTAACTGTTTCCATTCCTAACGTTTTAAACACTTCCGGCGCGGAGTTAATCGCAAAATAATCTCCAGGGTGAAGAGCTGTTGCCGCAACAAGCGCCATGATCCCAACGACACATTCTACAAGCATAGCACCGAATCCGACAGGCTTAATATCACTCCAGCGATCAAGCATTTTTGGTGTTGTTCCAGACCCAACGAATGCATGGAATCCTGAAATTGCTCCACAAGCGATTGTAATTGAGATGAATGGCCATACTGGACCATTTAATACTGGACCTCCACCGTGGATAAAATCGGTTAATGCAGGCATTTGAAGCGTTGGATTCACAAGGAACACACCGGCAATCAAGGCTACGAAAACCCCAATTTTCATAAAGCTACTTAAATAATCACGCGGCGCAAGCAGTAGCCATACTGGCAATGCCGCTGCAAAAAAGGCATAAATCGGTAAAATAATTGATAACGTTTTTACATCAAGCGTTAGCCATTCCCCAAGGACCGTATCTTGAATATATGGCCCGCAAAATACGGCTACCATAATGAGTATAAAACCAACAATTGTCGCACCTTTTAAATTACCTGTTTTACGATGATATAATCCTACTCCCATAGCAATCGGAATCGTAATTCCAACCGCAAACGTTCCCCAAGGGTTATGTTCAAGTGCGTGAAGTACAACCATGGACAAACCAGCCATCGTGATGGTAATGATGAACAACATCGCAAGACCCGTACAAAAACCAGCAACAGGACCTAATTCCTTCTTCGCTACTTCAGCAAGTGACTCTCCTCGCTGACGCATCGATGCGAACAATACGACCGCGTCATGTACGGCTCCACCAATTACTGCTCCAATTAACAGCCATAGAAGACCTGGAAGATAACCAAATTGAGCGGCTAAAATTGGACCAACAAGTGGACCTGCGGCAGCAATCGCTGCGAAATGATGTCCAAATGTCACCCATCGGTTCGTTGGAACATAGTCCTTCCCGTCTTCTAACTCATGCGCAGGTGTCTTCTTTGAATCATCTAATTTTAAGACTTTCACAGCCATAAACGTTCCGTATAAACGATAGGCAATCATTAAAATACAAATCGATCCTATCACCATTGTAATCGCATTCATTTTTCTCTACCCCCTTGTCGTTCTCTGTGCTCTCACTATAACAAATGAAATAAAAAATGTTAGCGTTTTCATAGAAAGTAGCGAGATATAGGAGATGAAACGCAGAATTTAGGGGTTGAAATGCTTTATAAAAGAGTTAAAATCCAATTCGTTGTCTTAGTTCTTTTACATACGTACGACTAACTGGCACCTTCAATCCATTTTTCATCACTAGATTATAGGTAGAGTTAAACCAAGGCTCGATTTCAACAATCTGATGGATATTCACTAAATAGCTTCTATGAACACGCAAAAACGTATCACTCATCAGTTTTTTCTCAATGGTCACAAGTGTATCAGCAATTTTAAATGATTCTTCCTTTGTCTGAATAACGGTCTTGCCTTCTGATGTAGCAACAAAAAGAATATGTTGAACATCAATTAGGACAATCTTCTCGTCAGTAGATACAGCTAACTTTCCTACTAGTGGTTCAGCTGTAGCACTTTGGGAAACCTTTGCCGATGATTCTACAGAAGTATGGGGCATTTGATGCTTTATTTTCTGAACTGTTTTCCTAATTCGATCTTCATCGAAAGGTTTCAAGATATAATCAACAGCGTCTAAATCAAAAGCTTGCAGAGCAAATTCATCATAGGCTGTTGCGAACACAATGGCTGGTACATGATCGAGACGACGCAATTCAGCTGCAAGCTGTAAGCCACTATCCTGTGAAAGCTCAATATCTAAAAAAGCAAGGTCTGGTTTTAATACGGCGATCTGTTCAATTGCATCTAACAGACTGCTAGATTCGCCTACAATATCAACTTCACGCGTTCGTAACAGCAAATATTTCAATTCATCTCGTGCCAAAGGTTCATCATCAACTATAAATGCCTTCATCATATGAGCTATACCCTCCTGTTTGTTTTAAAGGAATTTTGATCTGAATAGATGTTCCCTTCTCTTCCTCACTTTCAATACGAAAAGTCGCTTCTTTTCCATAAATTCCATAAAGTCTCTCTTTAATATTAACAAGAGCTGTACCTGTTCCATGTGTCGAAAAAACCGTTTCCTTTCCCAGTACCTGTAGCTTGTCAGCAGAAATACCATGACCGTTATCTCTAACCTGAATACGTAAGTGATCATGATCGGCTGAGACTTCTACCTTCACTTCTCCCCTTTTCATTTTTGAAAAGGCATGACGGATACTGTTTTCCACAAGAGGCTGCAAAACGAACGGAGGCAGCAATTGATTCTCAAGTCCCTCTTCAATGCTCCAATCCACCTCATAGCGATCTGGAAAGCGGGCCTGTTCTAAAGAGAGATAGGCCTTTACATGCTCGATTTCTTTTTCGAGTGAGATCAGCATTTGCCTTGCCCCCTGCAAATTACTACGAAAAAAGTGGCTAAGCTCTAACAAAAGCTTTCTTGCTTTTTCAGGATTCGTGCGACATAAAACAGAAATGGTGTTAATCGCGTTAAAAAGAAAATGCGGGTGAATTTGGGCTTGAAGTGCTTTGACTTCAGCATCTTTTAACAATTTACTTTGCTGCTCCGCTTCTCCTAACTCGAGCTGAGTCGAAAATAGATTTGCCAATCCCTCTGCTAGCTCTCTTTCTACCTCCGTTAATTGACTTGGATTATTAAAGTACAGCTTTAACGTTCCAACTGTCTGATCATGCAATCTGAGAGGAAGTACGACTGCTGCTCGGAGTGGACATCGCTCATTCTGACAAAGAATCTCCTCTCGGCTCCTTGCCATAAGCACCGTCCCCTCTTTTAACACTTTTTTCGTTAGTTCAGTTGAAAAGCCAAGAGTAGGCTTATGATGATCAGAAGCTGCCCCAACATGCGCTAATACTCCTTCTGCATTTGTAATTGCGATCGCATCTGCATCCGTTAGCTCTAGCATCAGCTCCGCTACTCGTTGACACGATTCGGGATTTAACCCCTTACGGAAAAATGGAAGGGTCTGATCCGCAATGTAGAAAGCTTTGCTCGTTTGGAGTGCTCTTGTTTTTTCACGTTCACGCAGAATGTTTTGAATAATAATCATAAACAACAGCATCCCAAGACCATTAATAATAATCATGGGAATACCAATTACTTTTACTAAATTCCACGCGATGTCAAAAGGCTTTGTCACAATTAAAATAAGACCCATTTGAGTTATTTCCATGATGATACCCATCATCACCGCGAAGGGAGCTGTAATTGTGCCTCGACGCTTACGAACCATACCAACGTATCCCGCTATTCCTCCGGCTAAAATAGCTGAGATCGCACACGCTGTAGCGGTAAAACCGCCCATTAAATAGCGATGCAGGCCGGCAATTAGACCGATTCCTACACCAACGACAGGTCCTCCTAGCATCGAACCAATCGTAATGCCCATAATTCTTGTATTCGCAATGGCACTATCAGGCTCAATCGCAATGAGCCAGCTATTTTCCGTAATGGAGTTTGGATGAATTTTAATGCCCGTATAATTGCTCATCACACCAAACAAGCCAAAGATAACGACAAGAATCATTTTTTCTTTCACTGTTTGGCTTTGATCAATAACCTTACGAAACGATTTCATTTGAGCTAAGAGAAAGGCGACAATCAGCACAACTCCTACCCGTTCAATCATTAGCGGAATTAGGCTAATCATAGATAATCTCCTCTCTGATTTTACATACGCTGCCTCATGTTTTATCTTACTGAATGATTTCTCTACGGACAATCCCTTGTCGCAGAAGCTCCTTTACTTCCTGTAATGGAAGCGGTCGGCTAAATAAATATCCTTGACCAAGCTCACAGCCGTTCTGAATTAAAAATTGCTGCTGGTCTTCTGTCTCAATTCCTTCGGCAATCACCGTGAAATTAAGATTGGTTCCCATATCAATAATGGTTTTCACGATCGCTCCTCCGTTAGAATCCTCGACAATATCATCCACAAACGACTTATCAATTTTAATTTTATCGATAGGTAGGTGCTTTAAATAACTAAGCGATGAATACCCTGTTCCAAAATCATCAATGGATAACTTAAATCCCAGTTCTTTTAATTGATTTAAAATAAGGAGGGATTCGTCAATATTTTGAATAATACTCTCCGTAATTTCTAGCTCTACACAAGAAGGAATAATCCCTAGCTCTTGAACAACTCGCTCTACGCACTCGATAAAATCTTCTTCCTGCATTTGACGCACTGAAATGTTAATCGAGATTGGAATATCAGATAAACCGGCATCTCTCCACTGCTTATTTTGCCTGCATGCCTCTTGTAGAACCCACTTTCCAAGCGGAACAATTAATCCTGTCTCCTCAGCTAATGGAATAAATTCACCTGGCGAGATAAATCCATGCGTAGGATGAACCCAGCGCAACAAAGCCTCAACTCCCACAATCATTCCTGTTTTTAAATCCACCTGAGGCTGATAGTGAATCATAAAGCTCTCTTGCTCGATTGCTTTACGCAAGGCCGTTTCAAGCTCCATTTTTCGTAGTGAAAGACTGTTCAACTGCGGATGGTAAAATTGAAAGTTGTTTTTCCCTCGATCTTTTGCTAAATACATTGCTGTATCTGCCTGTCGAATGAGCGTTTCCTCATCCTCACCATCTTCTGGATACATGCTAATGCCAATACTAGGAGTGATAAAATACTCCTGTCCGTTCAGCTCTAAAGGTGGGGCAAATTCATTGATTAATTGTCTAGCGAGATCCTTCGTTTTAATGTGATCTGTATCTTCTAATAGGATGATAAACTCATCTCCACCTAGACGTGCAACCATTCCCATCTGTTGAACTCTTCTCTGTAACCGGTTAGCGACCTTTTTTAGTAGTTGATCCCCAATGCTATGACCTTTCGTGTCGTTAATAACTTTAAAGCGGTCTAGATCTAGGAATAGCACCGCTAGTGTCTGCGCCTCTGATTTATTTAGCATATCGTTTAAGTACTTCCGAAACATATAACGGTTTGGAAGACCTGTAAGCGCATCGTAATAAGCCATGAACTCAATCGTTTGCTTGGCCCTTTTCTGATCTGTAATGTCATGAACAATAATTTGTTTAGCTAATCGTCCTTCGTATAATGTTGGGACAGCTGACATTTCTAGATCTCTTTTTATTCCGTCTGGAGCAGTCAGCTGAAATTCAAAGCTTTTGCATACACCGCTATTTGAATTTTTCTCTATTATTCGAAGCTCATTCAGCACTTCTTCAGGAAAGATATTTTCAAGAGGTTGTCCGATCAATTCCTGAGGATTTGAAATACCAGCGAACTCGCACCCTGCCCCGTTTGCATAGTCAATCTTTCCTTTGCTCACGACTGCAATCATATCTGGAGACATTTCTACTAGGCTTCGATAACGTTCTTCGCTTTCTTTTCGATCTGTAATATCAAATAAAACGCTCGTAAAATCAATAAACTGTCCATTTTCGTCCAATGTCGGGATGCCGCGGTCCTGAATCCACCTTACTTCACCATCTTTTCGTTGAATCCGGTAAATACTAATCACAGATTCCCCTCTTGCAAGAAGCTTCTCTCGTTCGTTAATAATGGAAAGGTCTTCTGGGTGAATGACTTTTTTCCACAGCAGCTTATCCTCATAAAACTCATTCAATGAATAATCATAAAGCTTTTGAATACCAGATGTAATTAAAAGATGGTCCGTCTTTAAGTCATGTGACCAAACCGCTACATCGAGCGTGTCAAAAATATTCTTCAGCTTTTGTTTGTTGGCCTGTAGCTCGATATTTGTTTTGTGCATATCACGCTGCATAAAGATCGGAATGGCCATAATTCCTACTAAAATCGTAACGTCTAGTAATAGTTTCGGAACGATCTGGAATGATTCCAAATAATAATAGCCTAACTCAAGTAGCAATTTAATAATAATGACAAAACCAAAGAGCAAAAACCATTTTCGCCGATAGATTTTCGTAATTGATTTCATGTGAGCGTACTCCCTTTGTTCGCGTTCTAACGATCTTTTGTTTAATATATTACAAGCCATTTTCTGTTACAATAGTTAATTCCTTTTTTAGAAAATTTAACCTTTTACAGATCACAGCCTGGCTTCATACCTATTACATCGGCTCAAGATCATGATGATTTAAATTCTTCTACTTGCTTTAGAATGCATGCTCCAAGGAAGGGGCCATTCGACAGCGAAATAAAAAAGCAGCTCCCCAGTCCTAAAGTAGACTGAAGAACTGCTTATTTTTATTCTTCGACGTAAGGAATCGTTAAAGGGCCGAGGGGAAGAACAGCGACTGACATGTTCTCACCATATTTAGCTTTCAGCTCTTCTAACGTTTTTTCAATGTTATGACTGGGCTTCAGCATAGCTCCTTCGACCTGCTCATCGGTTAATTTCGAATGTACATAAACGTCTGCCCATACTTGAGTGACCGCTTGTTTTTGTACCTGCCATTGATCAAACATTTTAAAGCTAGGATCTTCAATTAGTGCCAGTAATTCCTCGGGGGTCTTCGCGAATTCAAAGATTCTCGCATAATTCCCGTGGCTTGGGAGGCCGTCCGAGCATTCCGATGCAATAATAATCGTCCCACCTTTTTTCACAATTTTATGGGCCGCGCTCATTCCTTTTACCGCCTGATAAAGGTTTTGATCAAGCGGATAGCCTGAGTTGGATGTAATCACGACATCAAAGCGTTCTTCACAGCGAATCATGGCGTGTTCCTTCACAAATTCACAGCCCCGGTCATGAGCTTCATATAATTCTCCTGCGAATACGGCGGTAATTTCCTTGTCTCGATTCAATGTGACATTTAGCATAAAATCTGGGGTGCACATCCTGTTAATTTCGCGCGTCATATCTTGGACAGGATTGTTCACCATATTCCCCCACGTTGATTTAGAATCTCCAATCATACGTGCATTGTGAAAAGTCATAATGGTTTCAATTCCTGCAATTCCAGGCATAATTCCTTTAGGTCCACCCGAAAACCCTGCAAAGAAATGAGGTTCAATAAAACCTGTCACAATTCGGAAGTCTGATTCCACGTAATCTTTGTTTAAATACACATCGCAGCCGAATGTGCTTTCGCCTACTTTGACAAGCTGTTCGTCATTATGACACTGGTTGTTTACAATACGTATGTTCTCAACGACCCATTCACCAAGCATTTGAACGAATTCTTCTCTTGTTTGATCACGATGTGTGCCTGTTCCATTAATGATGACAAAATTCTCTAGTGGGACGTGGTGAAGCTCTTCAATCAGGAGTGGAACCAATAAGTGATTGGGTGTTGGACGTGTAATATCACTTATTACAATCGCTACTTGATCAGATGACTTCACCATTTCACGAAGTGGCAAGGTTCCAATCGGATCTCGCAACGCTTCTTGAACTGCTTTTCTTTCATCTGGAACACCAGACATATGTGGTGGTTCAGTAATAAACGAATGATTCGGAACTTGTATCGTCAAGCCTTCTTTTCCGTATAGTAAGGTAGTTTCCAACTATATCTCCCTCTTTCTATGATTTCGTCACTGTTGAGGTTTGTGGATGAGTCGTAAAGGACCCTTTCTCTTTTTTACCGTCAATTCCTCTTTTTCGCTGATACTTATCGACTAAAATGACGACAATCGGACATAGAATAGCGGTCGTTAATACGGCTATTGAAATTTGGGCCGTCGCAATGTTAGCAATTTCCGCATAGCTCGCGGCCTCCGCTTTTGTCATCATTCCTGAACTTGCGGCCACGCTTGCTGCTGCGGCAATGGCCGCTGGTGTTCCAACTGCATTTCCTGCTGTTGAGGCTTCAGCCACTGGCGCAATGACGCTCTTTTCTCTGAAAAGCTTAAAGACGAGAATTCCTGTGAACCCTGTTAAAATCGTCGTTAAGAAACCTAACGTTAATCCAGCCGCAACAACGGACGGATTAAAGAAATTAGCGAAATTCATTCCTGCTCCTAGTGCAAATGCAAAGAACGGTACGGGCAGAATTTCTCCTGGTTTTAAGAAGTCACGAATCTCTGGGTCTAAATTTCCTAAAATCATCCCCAATGCAATCGGTAATAATACCGCAATGAACGCAATGACTGGGAATTTTGATCCTAACAGCCCAAGAGACATAAGAGTAAAGAACGGGCCATCATTTAGGGATAAAACGGCTACAGCCCCGACGTCTGACCGATTACCGTACTGACCAGTTAGTGCGGCATACATGCCCCCGTTTCCATTCGTCATCGCAGCGATAATAGCAATGGTGGAGAGACCAAATACACCGTGCATAGGGTCAAACAAAATGCCGAATAACACACCGATTCCGAGCCCTGTCAGGTATTTTGAGGTCGTTAAAAGCACCCCTTTTTTTAATGCCGCTCCTCCTACCCTTAAGTTCATCTGACTTCCTGCACAGAAGAGAAAAAGTGCAATTAACACGAGTGCGCCGTTTTTAAAAAGAGCTTCTGAAAACCCACCGATACGCAAAAACTCGTAATTACCTTCTGGCGTTTGTGCTACGCCTAATGACTTTAACCCGTCCATAATTACCGGAATATGTAGCTGATCCACCGTATTCAGCAAAGCTCCTAGCATAAGCGGAACAACCATAAGACCACCTGGTACTTTTTCAATGGCTTGCTTAATTTTCATCTTTCTCTACCTACTTTCTTCGGCTTTTTGATGATAAAAATACGTTCTTGCCACTTGTTCGGCGCTTTGTTCTAGTAACTCTGCTGCGTTCTCCATCGCTTCACTTAAAGTCATCGGACGATTAACAATACTGTGGACACTAATCACACCATATTGATACAAAGCGTCGATTCCTACTCCAACAGACCCTGCTAAAATAATTGAATTTATGCCTTGATTCTGTGCCGCTTGGGCTACGCCCATAGGGGTTTTCCCTGAAGCCGTTTGAAAGTCCACTTGCCCTTCGCCCGTAATCACAAGATCCGCCCCTTCTAGGATCGTTTTAAGCCCGGTATGTTCTATTACAACGTCAATTCCTCGCATCGTTTTAGACGGGAAAAAGGCTTGAAAAGCTCCCCCAATTCCTCCAGCCGCCCCTGCACCTGGTAACGTATGAAGATGAACACCCGTTGCTTCCTCCACTTTATTAGCCCAATGTAGAACACAATTATCGAGCAAAGCAACTTGTTCAGCTGTTGCACCCTTTTGCGGGCCAAATACATAGGAAGCACCATTTGGACCTACGAGAGGGTTTTCCACATCAGAGGCTAAAAGAAACTGACAACCTTGAATGCGTTCATCGAAAGCTGAAAAATCAATTGAATGAAGTTTTTGAAGTGCAGCACCACCAAAGTGAAGCTCGTTTCCATCTCGATCTAAAAGCTTTAACCCCAACGCTTGAAGCATTCCAGCTCCACCGTCATTCGTAGCCGACCCACCAATAGCTAACACGAAGGATGTATAGCCATCGTCTAATGCTTGCTTAATGAGCTGACCTGTTCCAAATGTCGTTGCTTCAAGAGGATTTAACTGATGTGATGGAACCAAAATTAGCCCTGATGCTTTGGCCATTTCAATGACACACGTCACACCGTTTCCTAGCACACCATATTCAGCCTCTACTTCGCCTCCTAAAGGTCCCTTTACGATGACAGGAACCTTCTTTCCGTTTGTAGCTGCAACAAGGGTATCTAATGTTCCCTCTCCTCCATCAGCCATTGGCACACGATATGTTCTAGCCTTTGGAAAGGATTTTTTAATTCCCTGTTCGATTGCTTTTGTAGCTTCTACTGCACTAATGCTCCCCTTAAATGAATCCGTAGCGATGACAATCTTCATAAAATACACCTCACAAAGAAAACGCTTTCATATTTGTTTTAATTATACTAAACTGAAATGTATAAAACATCGGCTGTTTTAACTGAAAAAATATCGATTTAAACCATATTTTTTGTATTCATTAACTAAAAAAGGAGGAAAAACGATGTTATCAAAGGAAATTGCTGAAGCAATCGTGAATGAAACATCATTACGACTAAATCGAAATATTAATATCATGGACGAGCAGGGAATCATCATAGCTTCTGGAAATTCATCAAGAATTGATAGCATTCACGAAGGTGCTCTTCACGTTGTAAAAAGCGGTCAAACATTGATTATTTCTTCAAGAGAAAAAGGCCAATGGAAAGGATCGGAGCCAGGAATCAATCTTCCTATCGTTTTTCAAAAACGTATCGTTGGTGTTATTGGGATTACGGGTGAGCCTCGCGATGTGGAAGAGTTAGGTGGACTTGTAAAAATGACGACGGAACTCATGATTGAGCAACGCTTTATCGCTTCTCAATTCGAGTGGAAGCAACGAACAAAGGAAATGGTTATTGAAGAGCTACTAAAGCTATCTCCCTCTTATTCAACAATTGAAAGAGGATTAAATCTTCTTCAACTCGTCCTTTTACCTCCGTTCTCTGTTCACATCGTTCAAATGACAAATCGAAGTTTGACCAATCAACAGCTTATTCACCGAATTGAAGACATTCTTGAAGATTCTAACGTTCTGATTGGCTTTATTAACGTGAACCGAATTTTTATTGCTTCTTCAGGATGGTCAAACGAAAAAACAGCTCTCAAGCAACAAAAGCTGTACCGTGAATTAACAAAAATAGGCTTAACCTTCCGCTTTGCTTTCAGCACACCTTTTGAGTCCATGCGACAATTTCATCAAGCTTTTACAGACTGCGAATTATCATTAGAAATTAGTGACGAAACACAAGACTTTATTTCCTTTGCCAAGCTTGAGGCGAAATCCCTTCTCTATAAAATGGAACCCCTTTGGCTCGAACGCTTTTTAGAACGAACGATGAACGATATCGTGTTAAAGTATGAAAAAACGCTAGATGAATTTTTCAAACAAAACTTAAATATCCAACAAACGGCTGAGTCGCTGTTTATTCATCGCAATACGCTTATCTATCGATTAGATAAAATCAAACGAGAAACAGGCTATGACCCAAAGGATTTTTCGGATGCGTTAACGCTTCAGCTTGCTCTTTGGGGCTATGCGAGGAAGCAAAAACACTCATAACATATACACACCGACCGATCATGGAGATCGCTTCCCTTCTAAATTTTCACGATCAAAGTCATTTCACAAAGGTATTTAAAAAAGTAACGCAAACAACTCCGAAACAATTTCAAAAGGGGCTTCTCTCATAAAGGAGCCCCTTTTTTTATTCAATAAAAACATCATTCATCCGACTAATGAGTATACCAAATGTCTCTTTATCTTCTTCTGACCAGCCTTGAAGCATGCTCTCATATCGTTCAATTCGTAACTTTTTGTCCTTCTCCAATGCTTCTTTTCCTTTTTCCGTAATCATTAGTAAACTGACGCGTCGATCAGTAGGATCTGAAGATCGTGTAATGAGCTTCCTTTCCTCTAGCGCTGCAGCTTGACGTGAAAGAGTGGAAATATCCAGTTTAAAAGATGCTGCTAGCTCTTTTACTCGTGTAGCTCCCACTTCATCTAGCTCCCTTAACAGCAAATAAGGTGCTCGTTCAAGATGACCAATTTTACGATCAGATGTATCTAAGTAAACGGCTCTTCTGATGAAAGTCGTTAACTCATATTCAATTTGTTCAATTGAACTTTTTTTCATCGATTTTATTCACTCCTCGTTACGTCCTGCTCGTTGACAATACCAGACATAGTTGTATAATACAACTATATATTTGTAGTATGCAATTATTTTGGTGCGTTAAATAGAGAGGAACGATATTCTTGATTAAGATTATTCGGATTATCATTCAAATTATGATTTTATATGTGTTCTCCTTTGTTGGTGAATACGTTCATCAAATCTCACATCTTCCGATTCCAGGGAGTATCATTGGTCTTTTATTGCTTTTTATTCTATTACTATGCAAAGTAATTCCAGTGAAAATAATTGAAGATGGATCAAGCTTTTTATTAGCCTTTCTTCCTCTTTTATTTATACCTGCAATTACAGGGATTATGAAGTATCCGTCCCTTTTTTCACTAAACGGGGCGATTTTGTTTTTTATCATTATTGCAAGTACGATTCTAACAATGATTGTGGCAGGCTTTGTTAGTCAATTCTTAGAGCAAAAAGCAAATAGACGAAAGGAGGAAAAAGCATGCAACAAGCAATCTTCGCAATCGCTATGATTGTGCTCACGGTTATCGCCTACTTATTAATGGCGAAACTATACGTGCGCTTTTCGTATCCTATTTTTATTCCCGTTTTAACCACTACCATTCTTATGATCGTCATCCTCGTCGCGCTTCATATACCTTACGAGGAATATATGAGTGGTGGAAAGTGGATCAATTCCCTGCTAGGACCTGCCGTTGTTGCTCTTGCTTATCCTCTTTATAAACAGCGACACATTCTTTTAAAATACAGCTTTCCGATTTTAGGTGGAGTCATTGTTGGTCTTTTTTGCGGCATGATTAGTGGACTCGTTTTCGCAGAAATATTTGGCGTCGATCGGAATCTTATTTTATCAATTGTTCCAAAATCCATTACAACTCCTGTCGCCATCCAAATTGCTTCTGGGTTAGGTGGAATTCCTTCCATGACCATTGTATTTGTCATGATCGCAGGTTTTTCTGGTGTGATACTGGGTCCAATTGTCTTAAAATGGCTCCGTATTCACAGCTCACTTGGAAAAGGAATTGCTCTTGGCAGCGCCTCACATGCTTTAGGAACATCAAAGGCGCTAGAATACGGAGAGCTAACAGTATCTATGAGCTCTGTCTCGATGACGTTAAGTGCGATTTTAGGGTCGATACTGGGTCCAATTGTTGTTTGGATTTTTCATGTCTAACATCTCCATCATACGCTAAGCGAACCGACGAACAAAAGGAAGCATCGGAATCCCGGTGCTTCTTTCTTTTCTATTAAAAGCACTTTAGAATAGAGAAAAAGCTAGTATACGCTGGCTGTATTTTTTGAGGTGATGTTAAAAATGATTCATATCCTAATAGCAGATGATGATATACATATTCGGGAACTGCTCCGCCATTACCTTCAAACCGAAGGATACGTCGTGTTAGAGGCATCAGATGGAGTCGAGGCCTTACAAATTTTAGAACAACGCCAAGTTCAGTTAGCGATTGTCGATGTGATGATGCCTAATAAAGATGGTTTTCAGTTATGTGAGGAAATTCGTCGCTACTATGATTTTCCTATCGTCCTTCTAACTGCCAAAGATCAGCTTATAGATAAAGAACGTGGTTTTACAGTCGGAACAGATGATTACGTCACAAAGCCATTTGAGCCTCGCGAGCTCCTCTTTCGAATCAAAGCATTACTACGCCGCTATCAAATGGTGAGTTCAGAAAAAATCTTGTTAAACCAAACCATTATTGACCGGAGAAGCTATGAGGTTCAGGTAAAAGGAAAAACGATTATGCTGCCAATGCGTGAATTTGAACTGCTCGCACAGCTTGCTAGTTTTCCAAGTCGCGCCTTTTCAAGAGAGGAATTAATTCAGCTCGTTTGGGGTGCCGATTTTGATGGTGATGATCGTACGATTGATGTACATATTAAACGTCTAAGGGAGCGATTTGCAAACCATACAGATGACTTCCAGATCCAGACGGTACGAGGCGTTGGCTATAAATTGGAGGTTTCTAAACTGTGAGAACTCTTTATTTACGTATCTTCCTCACAACCATTTTCGTGATGATCTTAAGTAGTTTTTTCGCCTTTTTTCTCTCCAATGCCTATTACCAGTTCAAATTAAAGCCTGTAAATGACCAGAAGCTAATGAAGATGGCGAACGATATCAAAGATTTTTATGAACATAACGCGGAAGACAATATCAATGCCTATTTAACGAGCGTTGGTCATTTAGGCTATCAACTCTATTTAGTCGATGAACAGGAAAAAAACATGTTTTTTGGAAACAAATTTCGCAAAAACACATTAAAAACTGGGACCATTCAATCTGTGTTGGCAGGGAATACGTATCACGGAATTAAAGACTATCCCTCAAAGGTATTCATTACAGGTTTTTTCGAAAATGATCTCCGAAATACCGTTGGTGTTCCTATTACAGCCAACGGTAAGAAATATGCTTTATTTTTACGCCCTGACACAGAACTTCAAATCGGTGAGCTACGTATCTTTTTAGCCGTGTTACTCGTTCTTACTTTTTTCATTAGTGTACTACTCGTCATTATTAGTACGCGTTACATTGTAAAACCAATTACAAGACTAACGGACGCAACGAAAAGGCTCTCTAAAGGCGACTATAACCTACAATTAAACGTCAATAGACGCGATGAAATTGGTAGACTAGCTAGTCACTTCTCACAAATGGCGAAAGGACTTGAACAGGTAGAAGCGAGCCGGCAGGAATTTGTTTCAAACGTCTCACATGAAATTCAATCACCTCTATCATCTATACAAGGATTTTCTCAAACCTTGCAATCTCCCTCGTTACCTGAGGGAGAACGAAGACGATATTTAGAGATTATTGAACAAGAAAGTAAGCGCATGTCGCAGCTTAGCAAACAGTTGTTAACTCTTGCTTCGCTTGATAAGGAAGATGGGCTCTTAACAAAGACAACGTTCGATCTTTCAAACCAACTAAAGCAAGTACTCATGATGACCGAATGGCATTGGCGTGAAAAAGATATTGCTGTAGATATGGAGCTTCCAAGCACATTTGTCTTTGCTGATGAAAATCTTCTTCATCAGGTATGGACAAATCTTATTACCAATAGCATTAAGTTTACAGAGCCAGGGGGAACGATCTCCGTATCGATTCGTACACGTGACACTGATTGTATGGTCACCATTTCTGATACCGGAATAGGCATTGCCCCCTCTCAGATTGAGCATATTTTTGAACGTTTCTATAAAGCAGATAAAGCAAGAGATCGCAAGGAAGCAAGCAGTGGTTTAGGTCTAGCCATTGTGAAAAAGATCATTGATTTACACGAAGGAACCATTGATGTAAAAAGCGAGTTAGGTAAAGGGACGACTTTTATCGTGACCTTCGCAAAACGCTAATTATTCATTTGTCATTTCCCGTTCACGCTCCATTCATATTTCATTCTTATTCTATTCATAGAAACAATACGATGAATGGAGTTGATGATAATGTTTCTTGCCATACGTGAGCTAAAACATGCAAAGCTACGCTACCTTTTAATAGGTTCCATTATGATGTTAATTGCCCTTCTAGTGCTTTTTGTTTCTGGATTGGCTAAAGGATTGTCTTCAGATAACGCTGCTTCAATTCAAAATCTTAAAGCGGATTATCTAGTTGTCCAAAAAGACGCAGAAGGTCGTATTAACCGATCGATGTTATCAGCAGATACAATTCATGAGATTCAAAAGCATGAATCCACAAAAAAAATGACACCACTGGGCGTTCAAATGAGCACCATTACGAAAGTAAATGCAGAGAAACAAATTGACGTGACGTTCTTTGCAGTTGATGCGAACCGTAATTTAAATCCAACGGTTGTAGAAGGAAAGAAGTTAGATAATCGAACAACACAAAACGTCGTTGTGAACGAATCCTTAAAGGAGAACGGATTTCATCTCGGTGATCAGCTTCAGATCAAAGGCACGAACAAAGCTTTTACAATTATCGGTTTTACAAAAAAACAATCATTCAGCCACACTCCTGTCATTCATATAAACAAACGCGAATGGGCTGAAATCCAACCATCAGAGTTGAAAAATCAATTTAATGCACTGGCTTTTAGCGGAAGCAAATCCTCAGCTGCGAAGTTCGAGGATTCTCTGTCTGGTGTCGAGTTGGTGACGAAAAATGACGTACTAAAAGGGATACCAGGTTATAAGGAAGAACAAGGATCCCTTGTCATGATGATCATCTTTTTATTTGTTATTGCAACCTTCGTTTTGGCAGTATTTTTCTATGTTATTACCATTCAAAAATCCAACCAGTTTGGCGTGCTAAAAGCAATTGGCGCTACTTCCCGTTATTTAACACGATCTATTTTGACTCAAATGCTATTTTTAACAGTGGTCAGCTTATTACTCGCAATTGTGATCGCCTATGGGTTAGCTGCGATATTGCCGAGTACGATGCCGTTTGAACTTAGCCCGTTTCTTGTTGGTGGTTGCTCTGCCCTGTTCATTGTTGTCTCAATTATTGGATCATTACTATCGCTGTATCGAGTAACAAAGGTAGACGCAATTGATGCGATCGGGAGGGCTGCATAATGAAAAGTAAATTACGATTGAATCACATTCGAAAAGTATATCAAGATGGAGATACGTTGGTAGAAGTATTAAAGGATGTTTCGCTAGATGTAAAAGCAGGTGAACTAATTGCAGTTGTAGGACCTTCTGGATCTGGTAAAAGCACGTTCTTATCAATTGCTGGAGCCCTTTTATCACCTACTGAAGGACAAATTCTTTTAGACGGCATTGATATTACAAAAGCATCCCCTACTCAAATGAATCACATTCGGTTAAATAAGATTGGGTTCGTCTTTCAAAATGCCCATCTCATCCCTTATTTAACGGTTCAGGATCAGCTTTTATTATTAGCAGAACTATCCGGTCAAAGAGGACGTGAAGCTTCGAAAAGAGCGGAAAAACTGTTAGCACGACTTGGATTAACACACCGCGCACACAATCATCCTGACACTTTATCAGGGGGTGAAAAGCAGCGCGTGGCGATTGCCAGAGCATGGATGAATGACCCTGAGATTCTATTAGCAGATGAACCTACCGCAAGCTTAGATTCAGAGCGTGGACGATCCGTTGTTAAAATGCTCGCTGATGAGGTCAAACTACGAGATAAGGCGGCCATTATGGTGACACATGATGAGCGAATGCTCGATTTATGCGATCGTGTCGTCTTCATGGAAGACGGTACATTACGTAGCAAGTAAACCTAGAAACCATTTTTTCTACAAGAATGCGTAGAGAAAATGGTTTTTATTCTAGATTAAATGAGGCTTGCATAGCCTATACAACAAGCCTTTGATTAATTTTTTCGAAAAAAATAATTAAAAGCGTTTTCAAAACAGTAATAATGTACTATAATACTTGTATACAAGTATACTTGATCAGCAAGGAAGGTGAATAGATGAGTGAATCAGAGGATCTTTTATATCCTACAAAGTGGCTGACAAAGGCTTCCACCGGTGATCGCGTTGCTTACGAATTAAGGATGCGTATTATTTCTGGCACGATTGAAAGCGGTACCATTTTATCTGAAAATAAATTAGCTGCCGATTTCGCTGTTAGTCGTTCACCTATTCGTGAAGCACTTAAGGTTCTAGCATCTGAAAATATTATTCGTCTCGAACGAATGGGTGCTGTGGTTATTGGTTTAACAGAAAAAGATATAGAAGAAATTTATGATGTACGCTTATTAATCGAAACATTCGTATTTGAACGGCTCGTTAAGCTAGATATCAACCAAGTCGTAAAAGAGCTAAGTAAAATTCTTGAAATGATGAAGATCGCCATCAAATACCATGATGCAGACGAATTTTCATTTCAAGACGTATTGTTTCACGAAACGATTATTCGTTCCATCGGTCATTCGCACATTATGATGATCTGGAACAACTTGAAGCCAACGATGGAAAGCCTGATCCTCTTATCAATGAGGATGCGGTTTGAAGAAAAATATGATGATTTTGAACGTATTTTTACAAATCATGAATTATATATTGAAGCTATTCGTAAAAAAGATCGCGCTCTAATGATTGAATCGTTGCACCGAAACTTTGACGATGTTCAAGGTAAAGTAGAAGACTTATGGATATCTCAACAGCTATTAGCAAACAGTGCAGACAACAACAAACAAAAATGAGAACGATTACAACAAGATAGATAAGGAATTGGGGGAATTATCATGCCATTAGTAATTGTAGCAATTGGCATCGTTGCACTATTAATTCTTATAATGGGTTTCAAATTAAATACATTTGTCTCTTTAATTATTGTATCCTTTGGGGTTGCATTAGCCCTTGGGATTCCATTAGAAAATGTCGTTAAGACGATTGAAACTGGCTTAGGCGGAACGCTCGGACATTTAGCACTTGTATTTGGGCTTGGAGCTATGCTTGGTAAATTAATTACCGACTCAGGCGGTGCACAGCGTATCGCAATGACACTTGTAAAAAAATTCGGTGAGAAAAACATCCAATGGGCTGTAGTAGCTGCTTCATTCATTATTGGAATCGCTTTATTCTTTGAAGTTGGATTAGTACTATTAATCCCAATCGTATTCGCAATCGCAAGACAGCTAAAAGTTTCAATTTTATACCTTGGTATTCCAATGGCTGCGGCATTATCTGTTACACACGGATTCTTACCACCGCATCCAGGACCAACTGTTATTGCAGGTGAGTACGGAGCAAATATCGGTGAAGTATTACTTTATGGTTTCATCATCGCAATCCCTACTGTGATCCTAGCTGGACCAGTATTCACAAAAATTGCGAAAAAACTTGTACCTGCTTCATTCAACAAAACAGGCGACATTGCGTCTCTCGGAAAACAAAAAGAATTTAACCTTGATGAAACACCTGGTTTTGGAATTAGCGTATTCACAGCTATGCTTCCTGTTATCTTAATGTCTGTTGCAACGATTATTAAGTTACTTCAAGAAACGTTAGAATTAAAAGATCATACGATCTTCCACGTAATTAGCTTCATTGGAGATGCATCTACATCGATGCTTATCTCTTTATTAGTGGCTATTTACACAATGGGATTAGCTCGCAACATTCCAATTAAAAATGTGATGGACTCTTGTGTATCAGCTATTACTCAAATCGGTATGATGCTTTTAATTATCGGTGGAGGCGGTGCCTTCAAACAGGTACTAATTGATGGTGGTGTAGGTAATTATGTAGCAGACCTATTTAACGGATCTTCTCTATCACCAATCATTCTTGCATGGTCTATCGCTGCTATTCTACGTATCTCTTTAGGATCTGCAACGGTCGCAGCTCTAACAACAGTTGGATTAGTGAACCCGCTACTTGGACACACTGATGCAAACTTAGCGCTAGTTGTTCTAGCTACTGGAGCAGGTAGTGTAATCGCTTCCCACGTAAATGATGCAGGATTCTGGATGTTCAAAGAATATTTTGGTCTGACAATGAAAGAAACGTTCTCTACTTGGACATTGCTTGAAACAATCATTTCAGTAGCTGGGTTAGGATTTATCTTACTTCTTAGCTTGTTCGTATAATGAGCAAAGCCCTTGCTTCGTATTGAAGCAAGGGCTTTTTGTTATTTACCGAAACGTTGTCGATACCCACATTTTCTACATAATTCTTCTACCGCAACGCGGCGCGAGAAGCCATCCACGATATTTGTGGCGCGTTCCCCTTCAATAATCTCAGAAAACGGCTTATCGTTAATATTACCGAGATTTACGACGCCTTCACCATCTAAGCAGCAAGGGATAACGACTCCATTTGCTAAAATACCCGCTTGGTTACGAAGACCATGACAGAAGCCTTTTCCATCATCCTCTTCCTCATGAAGCGCTGGCCATTTGAACTCATAATCTTGATTAATAAACACGCGTTCTGCTACTTTTACACCGCTACCTGGCGTAAGCTTTTCCTCAATTTGATAATCCAAATTAAATTCGTCCTCAATAATTTGTAGGATCGCGCGGTTACGCTCAATTTCAAGGTTTGTTTTGTTATCTTGTGTAAGGTTCCACAATCGAAGTGACACAATGAGATCTGATTGTGCAGTTGCTTCTTTAATGAACGCTAAAATACTTCTAACATAGCCCTCTTTATCCTTAGACCCTTCGTGACCATCAAAGCTATGAAGTGAAAAGTTCATTTGTCTCAGTGCTGGCTTATCTAATAATTTATGACGATTCTTGTTAATTAAGGTACCATTCGTCGTAATATTGACCTTAAATCCTTTTTCATGACTTAAATCTAATAGCTGATCAATTTTCGGATGAAGCAACGGTTCTCCTTTAACATGTAAATAAATAAAGTCCGTATATGGCTTAATTTCATCTAAACGTTTTGAGAAATCCTCTAGTGAAATAAACTGCTTCACTCGCTCCGTTGGGGGACAAAAGCTACATGCAAGATTACAAATGCTCGTAATCTCCAAGTAAAACTTCTTAAATTTTTTCAACTTCCATTCCTCGCTTCTTTTGCTACTTAGAACACGATCATAAACGAGCTCTATACCTATTACATCACACTTTTTCAAAAATAGAAATGAGTTTTACACGTTTTCGCACCTCTCACTCCTTTTGAATGTTTCACGGGAAACATCGTAAAAAGACTCTTCCTCATGATGAAAGAGTCTTTTAATAATACGATCTGTTTTTATACTAGCTCTTCTATCTTCTCTAGCATTGTTCCGTTTTCAGCAAAGTTAATATGCCAAGAAAGTGCTTTTTCCAAAATGTGAGGTGTTTGTCCTCCTCTTGTTTTCGCTTCTTCATAATAAGCTAGAAGCTGCTTACGATACATTGGATGTGCACAGTTTTGAATGATGAGTTCTACCCTCTCACGCGGTGCTAGTCCCCTTAAATCCGCATACCCTTGTTCTGTAACGACTACGTCTACATCATGTTCGGTGTGATCCACGTGTGAAACAAATGGAACGATGCTAGAAATCGCCCCGTCTTTTGCGATCGATTTCGTAACGAAGATCGCTAAGCGCGCATTTCGTGCAAAGTCCCCTGACCCGCCAATTCCGTTCATCATTTTGGAACCAAGAACATGCGTAGAGTTTACATTTCCGTAAATATCAAACTCTAGCGCCGTATTAATCGAGATTAACCCCAAGCGGCGGATAATTTCTGGATGATTAGAAATTTCCTGAGGGCGCATTAGCAATTTATCACGGTATTGATCAAAGTTTGCAAATACATTTTTCATCTTTTCCTCTGACAGTGTAATGGAGCAGCAAGAAGCAAAATCAACTTTTCCTGCATCCATTAAATCAAATACCGCATCTTGAAGAACCTCTGAATACACCTCTAGCCCCTCAAAGTCTGAGTCCAGCATGCCGTGCAATACCGCATTTGCGACGGAACCGATTCCTGATTGCAGAGGAGCAAGCTTATTCGTTAAACGCCCTACCTCCACCTCATGTCGAAGGAAATCAATGAGGTGACCTGCCATAATCGCCGTATCTTCATCCGGTGGTACAATTGTGGACGGAGAATCTAGTTGATCCGTAAATACAATGCCTTTAATTTTATTCATATCAACAGGAATTCCAATTGTTCCAATGCGGTCATTTGATTTGGTTAACGGAATAGGCAAACGATCTCCTTGTTTACCTGGTTCATATAGATCATGTAACCCTTCTAACTGAAGAGATTGTGACATGTTTAGTTCGATAATAATCGATTTTGCATTAAGGGCAAATGATAGCGAGTTTCCAATGGAAGTAGTTGGAATGACCATGCCATCCTCCGTTATAGAAACCGCTTCCAAAATTGCCACATCAACGTTCATTACATTACTTCGAATAAGCTCCGATGTGTGGGATAGATGTTGATCAACAAATAAGAAGTCTCCTTTGTTAATGCCTTTTCTCATCGTTGGATCAGCCTGAAACGGCAATCGTTTATCTAAAATTCCTGCTTCAGCAAACAATTTATCGACGTCAGACCCTAATGATGCCCCCGTATAAACGTTAACTTTAAAATCCTCCTCGTCCTTGACGCGATTCACGAGCGCGAAAGGCACGGCCTTTACATCACCTGCACGAGTAAAACCACTTAGCCCAAGCGTCATGCCATTTTCAATCCATGAAGCTGCTTCTTCAGCTGTTACAACTCGATCTCGTAATTGTTCGTTTCGAATGCGTTCCTCGTAGTTTCCCATCATAATCCCTCGCTTAATGAATAGTTAGTTTCATTTTACTCATTAAACACACGGACTTGGATTTTTCTGTACACAAGACGAAATTTTCAGACAAAACAGCGATTATTCCGTACCAAACAGAAAATTTAGAAGCCAAGAAGCTTACGGAAATACCCTGAATACGACTGGCTAATCGGTATCTGATCACCATTTTTCATAGCCAATAAAAAGGTTGAATGAGCATCTGGATAAATCGCTTTAATCTCATTCACATTTACAATAAAAGATCGATGACAACGAATGAAAAAATCCTTTGGGAGTAAGGATTCAAAGTCTTGTAAAGAATATTTATGTGTTCCAGATATACGATCTGAATGAACAAACGTCTTCTTATCTTTTGACTCGACATAGACCACATCTGAGAATGGAACAGGAATCCAACCGTCGGCTGTTTTGACCGTCACCACCGATTTTCCGTCTGCTAATGCTGGGTAAATAGCGGTCACGACGCCTTCAATTTCGTCTTCTTTCCAAATGGGTACGGCGACACCGTGATAAGGGACACCAAATACATCGCGGTGAATAAATTCAGCTACCTTTTGTTTACTCATAATCGCTTGATAGGCAATAGTTCCTTCTTTTATAGGATCATGTTTCGTAATTTTTAAATTAACTCGTTTGCTTGGTCGATAATAAATGTATTCTTTCGTATTGGAAACAGCGATTGAAATTTCATCTGAAAATAAGTCTCCAATAACCTCTAGTAATGCACTCAATGTTATATCTTTCATGAACGTTACCACCCCTATCTATTATAACGTGAATAAAGATGAATGGACTCCCTCATTTTTAGCGATGCATTAGGTTGTTTTTCGAGCGTAAAGAAGCGTAATTCTCAATAAATACCCTTCTATTTTCATAGCACCATTAAAATTTCGTCACAAACATTTTAAAAAGCAAATTTGTTTTTGACTTTTTTGAAACCTTATATTGGATATTACTTGTTCATGTATGTTAAAAATAAGGAAAGAAAAATTTTTATAAACCTTGATTTGACAAGGAATCGTGGTTATTAGACAAATTTTTTAACAATAAAAGCACTTTTCCTTTGACAAGATCACATGTTTTATATAATAATGAGTATTGAATTAGAATTATTATAATTTATTTTTTAGGTTATAATAATCTTGAAGGATTAAAATTAATTTCTAGGAGGAATTTTGATATGTCATTAATCGGTACTGAAGTAAAACCATTCGTAGCACAAGCTTACCACAACGGTGATTTCATCGAAGTAACAGAAGAAAACATGAAAGGTAAATGGAGCGTAGTTTGTTTCTATCCAGCAGACTTCACTTTTGTATGTCCAACTGAATTAGCTGACCTACAAAAAGAATACGCAACATTAAAAGACCTAGGTGTTGAAGTATACTCTGTTTCTACAGATACTCACTTCACTCATAAAGCATGGCACGATCATTCAGAAGCAATCAGCTCAATCGAGTACGTAATGATTGGTGACCCATCTCAAAAAATCTCTCGTAACTTTGAAGTATTAAACGAAGAAGAAGGTCTTGCTGACCGCGGAACTTTCATCATCGATCCAGATGGCGTGATCCAAACAGTTGAAATCAACGCTGGTGGTATCGGCCGCGATGCAAGCACACTTGTAAATAAAATTAAAGCTGCACAATATGTACGTAAAAACCCAGGTGAAGTTTGCCCAGCTAAATGGGAAGAAGGCGGAGAAACACTTACACCAGGACTTGACCTTGTAGGTAAAATCTAAGGAGTCTGATTACATGTTATTAGATGCAAATATCAAAGCACAGCTAGAACAGTATCTTCAAATGCTAGAGAGCGATATCCTCTTAAAGGTTAGCGCGGGAGAAGATAAAGTATCTCATGACATGCTAGCGCTAGTGGATGAACTAGCTACAATGTCATCACGCATTAAAGTTGAAAAAACTGAGTTAGAACGCACACCAAGCTTTAGTGTTAATCGTATCGGGGAAGATACAGGCATTACGTTTGCTGGGGTTCCCCTAGGTCATGAGTTTACTTCATTGGTTCTTGCTCTTCTACAAGTAAGCGGTAGAGCACCAAAAGTAGATCAAAGTGTGATTGATCAAATTAAGAATATTAAAGGCAAGTATCACTTCGAGTCTTATATCAGCTTAACCTGTCATAATTGCCCTGATGTTGTACAAGCACTTAATATTCTTAGCGTCCTAAACGACAATATTAGTCATACAATGATTGACGGTGCTGCTTTCAAAGATGAAGTAGAACGCAAGGAAATTATGGCTGTACCGACTGTTTTCCTTAACGGAGAAGAGTTTGGTAGCGGTCGTATGACATTAGAAGAAATTTTAAATAAAATGGGTAGCGGCCCTGATGCTTCAGAGTTTGCTGACAAAGATCCATACGATGTACTTGTGGTTGGTGGCGGTCCTGCTGGTGCAAGTGCTGCGATTTATGCAGCGCGTAAAGGTATTCGCACGGGTATCGTAGCCGAGCGCTTTGGTGGACAAGTTATGGACACCTTGGGCATCGAAAACTTTGTAAGTGTCAAAAAGACGGAAGGTCCAAAACTTGTAGCAAGCTTAGAAGAGCATGTAAAAGATTACAACATTGATGTAATGAACTTGCAGCGCGCTAGCAAGCTAGAGAAAAAAGACCTTGTCGAAATTGAGCTTGAAAACGGAGCCGTTCTAAAAAGTAAATCTGTCATCCTTTCAACAGGTGCTCGCTGGCGTAACGTTGGCGTTCCTGGCGAAGCAGAATTCAAAAACAAAGGTGTGGCTTACTGCCCTCACTGTGACGGACCACTATTTGAAGGCAAACGCGTTGCGGTTATTGGCGGAGGAAACTCTGGTATTGAAGCGGCAATCGACCTTGCTGGAATCGTGGAACACGTAACTGTTCTTGAGTTCTTGCCTGAACTGAAAGCAGATGCTGTTTTACAAGAACGCTTAAATAGTCTTCCGAACGTAACCGTATTGAAAAACGTCCAAACAACTGAAATTACGGGTACTGATAAAGTAAACGGCATTTCATACATGGACCGTGATACGGAAGAAGTAAAACACGTTGAATTAGAAGGTGTATTTGTTCAAATCGGTCTTGTACCGAACACAGAATGGCTAGGCGATGCAATTGAACGCAGTCGCTTTGGCGAAATTCTTGTCGATAAGCATGGTGCAACAAACGTCCCTGGCGTATTTGCTGCTGGTGACTGCACAGACAGTGCTTATAAACAAATCATCATCTCAATGGGATCAGGTGCAACTGCAGCTCTAGGTGCATTTGACTACCTTATCCGTAACTAATAGATAAGCGCCTGCTTTTATGCAGGCGCTTATTTTATTTGACGAGCTGTATTTTCTTAATTTTGCGACAAAAGGAGGATTGAAACCACTCACTGAGAACGTTTACGATTATAACAAACAATATTTTACAGTGAAAGGAGTCAATCAATGTCAGCACAATTACAGCAAAATACCCCTACACCACCTACTTCATTTAAAAAACGACTCACGCTTATCGGCCCAGGATTTGTAGCGGCCGCTACGGGAGTTGGAACAGGAGACTTGGTAGCTGCCCTTGTCGCAGGTGCAGGCTTCGGCCTTGTATTCGTTTGGGCCATTATCGTTGGATCTATACTCAAACACTTCTTAAATGAAGGTGTTGGAAGATGGCATCTAGCAACCGGAAAAACAATTTTAGAGGGTTGGAGAGAAATGGGCAGATGGGCAACAGGCTACTTTGGCATCTACTCCGTCATTTGGGGATTTGTATACGGTGCGGCCGCTTCGTCAGCCTGTGCACTTGCTATGCACGCAATGTTTCCCGTTTTACCATTCTGGGCTTGGGCTGTCCTACATTCACTCCTCGGATTTGCGTTGGTATGGACAGGCCGCTATCAGCTTTTTGAAAAAATCATGATGATATTAATTGCGTTAATGTTTATTACCGTTATTGGCTCAGCTGCTTTATTTCTGCCTAATATGGGTGATCTTTTAAAAGGGGTTGTTCCTACTGTTCCAAAGGGATCATTCATGCTCGCCTTAGGATTAATTGGTGGAGTTGGTGGAACCATTACGATGGCTTCTTACGGATATTGGCTCAAAGAAAAGGGCTGGAAAGGGAAAGAATGGATTCCAACTATGCGACTCGATTCAAAAGCTGCCTACATTATGACCGCTATTTTTACCCTCTCGCTGCTCATCGTGGGAAGTCAATTTCTATTTGGAACAGGGATTGAACTAAAGGGTGATCAAGGCTTAATTAAGCTGACGAACCTTCTTTCAGACAAATACGGAGCGGTTATCTCATGGTTATTTCTAATTGGATTTTGGTCTGCTGCTTTCTCTTCCCTACTTGGCGTATGGAACGGGGTACCTTATCTATTTGCTGACTTTGTTCGCATCATAAAAAAACAAGTGGACAAGCCCGTGACAGAAACAGATCCTGCTTATCGCTTATATCTCGTCTGGCTCACGTTCCCTCCTATGATTTTGCTATTTTTCGGAAAACCGATTGAACTAATTATTCTCTACGGTGCTTTAGGAGCCTTATTCATGCCTTTCCTCTCACTTAGCTTACTCTGGCTTCTCAACTCCAAACGAGTTGAAAAGGCATACCGCAATAGTTTACTTGGAAACATTGTATTTGTTGCTTGTATCTTATTGTTTGTTGTACTTGCCGTTCGAGAGCTGAGTGGTATGTTTTAATTCCCGAAAACTAGTCAGGTTATGACAAAATAACCCCGTTGTATGCGGTTCTATCTTTTTTTATACTTAAATAGTTGGAAAATTTCAATATTGGGGGATTTAAAAATGAAAAAATTCTTAATTAGTGCCTTAACAATGGTTTTAGGAGCTACTGCATTTTTAGGAAGCAGCAGCATTGGACAAGCTCAATCCGTGTCAGAAACTTATACGGTCATTTTTAAATCAGATACAAGCCTCCCATCAAACTATTCGGACTTAATTAAAAAAGCGGGTGGAGACGTATCACAAGCTCTTCCTAAATTAGGAGCCGTTGAAGTTACATCGGACAATCCTTCCTTCTTATCGGAAGTCCAAAAAAGCAGTGCTGTCTTAGAAGCGACGAAAGAACATAAGGTTTATCAAGAAGATGCCAAAAGTATTGAAGTTCTGAATACAGACTTTGCCGCTTCTTCTAAAAACGACCTTTATAATAAATATCAATGGGATATCAAACAAGTGACACATGACGGCGCATCATGGAACTTACCTGGTGGAACTGGAAAGTCCACGAACAATAAGGATATCATTGTTGCCGTAGTAGATACGGGTATTGACTACACGCACCCCGATATTAAAGCAAACTACGCGTACGGAAAATCATTTGTTCCTGGTGTGACGAGCGCTATGGATCAGGACGGCCATGGTACACATGTGGCAGGATCCATTGCTGGTAACGGCCGCGTTTTAGGTATTGGACCACAGCTAAAAGTAGCGGCGTATCGTGTGTTTGGACAAGACGGTGGCGCTTCAACAGCAAGTATCGCAGAAGCGCTTATGACGGCTGCAGATGATAATGTGGATGTGGTGAATATGTCACTTGGAGGATACGATTGGTTTCAAGATCCTGACTACGCGACAAAAGACGTGGTAGCCGATGTTCGCCTATTTAATCGTGCTATTCAATATGCCATTAAAAATGGCGTAACGGTCGTTGGATCTGCTGGTAACAACGGACTCGATATTTCTAGCCCTGGTAAACTTTCTGGTGACAATAACGGTGCTACACATAGAAGTCCAAGCAGCCAATCACTTATCCGTGTATCCGCAAGTGGACAAGAGAAAAACCTTACGTACTACTCAAACTACGGAGTCGGAAAAATTGATGTGATCGCCCCAGGCGGTGACTACGGAACGGCTTGGTTAGAAACAGGAGATGCGACACTTCGAGATCGTAATAAGCTATGCCTTTCTACCGTTCCAGGAGGATATGCTTTCTATGCTGGAACGTCAATGGCAGCGCCTAAAACGGCTGGCTTAGCCGGTGTCATTATCGCTAAGTACGGTAAAGATGTCTTAAAACCGAATCAAGTCAAACACATTATTCAAAACTCTGCAGACGATTGGTTTAAAGCTGGATATGACGGTGAGTCTGGATTTGGGTTTATTAATGCGGTGAATGCTTTGAAGTGATGGAATAAAGAAGATCGACACATCTCCGTGTCGATCTTTTTTTTGAAGATTTTATTATCCCTTTAACCTTTCCCCTCCTGAATATAGCGATATAACTTATACTCAACAGGTATTTCCATGACAAGCGGTATATGAACAACTGGCAGGTCTTCCCCATCATCGTTATGCATAACAGCCTGCTTTGCATGTTCTCGATCTGGGTTCGCTTTTCCTAAATAATAAAAATCTCTTCCTTCATCATCGTCTTTTTTGACGAAAACGTGGACATCAATATTATTTTCTTTGGCGTATAGAATAGATTTTACTTCTTCTGATTGGAGCGTTCGATTACTTCTAGTAGACCAGCTCAATAGCTCTGGGCTAATAAATTCATCGACATAATTTGTTCGTGCATCGATCTCTTCATTTTTATGATACGTGACAAAAATAGGACAGGTTTGGTGCTTTGTCTTGTAGCCATAAACGGTTGCGCTCTCATCGTTTACCCAATTTAATAGCTTACAGGCATCCTTACGCGTGTATTTTTCATAAGGTGTGAGCTCTACGTCATTTCGATAATTTTTTGTTCGTTCCTTTGCTACATTTACCACATCTACAACTAGATCTCTAAAATAAGCGTTCTCTTTCAGGCTACGCACAACAAATGGAGTAAACGATATAGCAGATGGATTTTTGAACGTAACAATTGGTTGATCACCATATTTCTTTCTAAATACCTGTGTAAAAAAGGATAAATCAAACACTCGCTCAACAGATTTTAGTACTGCTTCGTTACCGTTACAATCATGTGCTATTAGCTGCTCAAGATATTTCTTGTAGGTGATACAGTCATTTTTTAAAAGTAAATCTAACAGTATAATTTCATGCTCTCTTTTACCATTCAACACTTCTGTCGAAAGCATTGTTAAGACAGCATTCTCCTCATTTGATATGTCGTATTCATTTTCTTTTATTTTGGTTAAAAATTGATGATAGTTTTGATGATGCTGTTGAGAAACGAGAACTACCGGATCAATTGAATCATGTACCATAAAATCATATAGAAGAGGTACTCGACCAATTCTATTTTTTACTTCTTTATATGACTCTTTTAAGAGCTTTAACGCCGTTAACTGACTGCTGGCAATCGAATTAAATACCTGTTTTTTTGCTACCTCTTCAAAATTAATCGTCGATACGCCCTTTATATAGCTCGTATCCTTTGTATGCCTTCTAATTCGATCCTTGTTCAGAGACTTATCTCCTGAGAGAGCCATTGGGATTAAATAGTTATTTTTATAATTGCCAATGAAATCAATGATCGTGACGAACTCTTTCTCTTCATGCTTTCTCAGACCTCTACCTAGCTGCTGAATAAAGATAATGCTTGATTGCGTTTGTCGAAGCATGACCACTTGATTAATACAAGGTATATCAATACCTTCGTTAAATATTTCTACCGTCAGGATGTAATCTAGTAACCCTTCCTCAAGCATAGTGACAGCTCTCATGCGATCTTCTTGAGAATCTTCACCTGTTAAAGCAACCGTTCGAAGTCCATTTTGATTAAACTGCGTTGACAGAGCCTTGGCTTCATCTTTTCTGCTACAAAAAATAAGCCCTTTTACAGCTTGACCTGAGTGACCATAGTAATTCATTTTTTCAATGATATGATGGACCCGTTCATCTACAACGAGGTGCTGGAGAAGTGATGTGTCCTCCACTAATGCGCCGTTATGAGTTATATCTGTTACGCCAAAATAGTGGAAAGGACAAAGCATATCCTCCTCTAATGCTTCTTGAAGGCGAATTTCGTAAGCTACATTATAATCAAACAGCTCAAAAATATTAAAATCATCCGTACGCTCCGGTGTAGCTGTCATTCCCATCAGAAATTCTGGCTGAAAATAATCCATTACTTTTTGATAACTTTTGGCACCTGCCTTATGAACTTCATCAATTAAGATATAGTCAAATTCTTCTGCCTTAAATGCTGATAAATGCTGATCCTTCGTTAAGGTTTGAATGGTTGCAAATACATATTTAGCCTCTTTGTGATTGGATGAACCAGACAAAATACCAAACTCTTCATCTCGCCCACCTAACACCCTTTGAAAATCATCCTTTGCTTTTTGAAGAATTTGTTCACGATGAACGATAAAAAGCATTCGCTCAGGTTGAAAACGACGCACATCAAAAGCTGATAAATATGTTTTTCCTGTTCCCGTTGCAGATATAACGAGTCCCTTCTTCTTACCCTCATTACGGAGTTGTTGAATTTCTTCTAGTGCGGCAACCTGCATTTTATTCGGCAGTATTTTCAGCGCTTCTTCAATAGCATTGGGCTTGTAGGATGCTGGCCACTCAACAATTTGTTCGACGGCTTTCTTCTCACTGTTTTCAGCGTATATCCCTTCGTATTCTTCGATCCATTCCTCTGTTAATAGAATAGATTCCTGCCATACGTCCTCAAATTGTTTATTGAAGTGATGCACAATCTCTCCATTCTCATGTGAAGTTAACTTAATGTTCCACTCGTAATTTACCTTTAGTGCATGTGCGGTGAGATTAGAGCTTCCGACAATTAATGAATAATGAGTATCGTGAGTGAAAATGTAGCCCTTTGAATGAAAACCCTTCAAGTCAGTAACGCGTACTTCAAGATTGCTAATTTTCAACAGTTCTCTAAAAACTTTTGGCTGATTAAATTGCAAAAAAGTTGAGGTTAGAATTCGTCCCCTAACACCCTTGTGTTTTAAATCTAAAAGCTGTGATTTGAGGGTTGCAAGCCCACTTTCTGTTATAAAAGCAACCGAAAAGATAAAAGCCTGACAGCGCTCTAGTTCTTCTAGTAACGTATGTAAAACACTCTCATTTTCCTTCGAATTATTTGTGAGTAAGCTAGGCTTATAAGTAGTAGCCTTTGACACATTGCGGTCAATAAATCCTGTACGCAATGAGCTTTCTAAATTCTGTACAAAATTCCCCATTTTATCACCATTCGCTTCCAATTAGATACATTTATTGTAAGGTTAGCTGCTATTGAACACAACGAATACTTGGACAATCCAATACCAAAAATGGCGTAGCTTATGTGATACTCCCATTAGCATAAAAGCTTTTTTGTTGCCAAAACTAAATTTTAATAACTTTCTGATACATTTCATGCTACTATAATTATCAAAAACATCTTTGAAAGGAATTATTCATATGCAACGAACACAAGGATATGCTTCAAACACAAAGACATTTGATTTAATTATTACGGCGATGCTAATTGCGCTTGTATTTGTGGCGACATTTTTTATAAATATTAGGCTGCCAATTACCGCAAATGGTGGATTGGTTCACTTAGGAACTGGCATGCTGTTTATTGCCTCGATCATGTTTGGTCCTAAAAAAGGAGCCATTTCAGGAGCAGTAGGAATGGCGCTATTTGATTACCTTAGCGGCTGGACGCTATGGGCACCATTTAGCTTTGTAACGCGTGGTTTACAGGGGTATATTGTTGGGAAAATTGCCTGGTCAAACGGTCGCAAAGGCACAAGCTTTGCCTTTAATTTAATAGCTACGATCGTTTCTGTACCTGTTATGCTAGTCGGCTACTATATTTGTGAGGGAATTCTATTCCATAACTGGATTTCCCCAGTGGCATCTATTACGGGTAATATCGTTCAGAACGTAGTCGGCATGGTCATTGCTATTCCTGTTTGTACTGCACTTAAAAGATCTTCCATTTTCCGATAATAAAAAAGGAGAAAATCGTTGTCGATTTTCTCCTTTTTTTGTTACGTAAACGTTTTAACTATATACTTCAGTTCCTACCTTATTCGAATGATCGGAAGTCTCTTTTTTTTTCACCAAACCAAGTGTTTCTGCTGTTGATTGATGAAGTTCTCGGAAAAGCTCAGGTTGTTCAGAAAGCGACACTCCGTAAGAAGGAATCATCTCTTTTACTTTTCCCTGCCAGTTTTTCATATTTTTCGGGAAGCATTTTTCCAGTACTTCAAGCATAACGTGGACAGCTGTTGAAGCACCCGGCGAAGCACCTAGCAGGGCTGCAATGGTTCCATCTGAAGCTGTAACAACTTCTGTACCGAATTGTAGCGTTCCTTTTCCGCCTGCTTCTGTGTCTTTGATAACCTGAACGCGTTGACCTGCTATTACAATATCCCAGTCCTCAAGTTTAGCTGTTGGAACGAATTCTCGTAGTTCTTCAAGACGCTTTTCATTTGATAACAGTACTTGCTGAATAAGATATTTTGTTAATGACATTTCTTTCATACCTGCTGCTAGCATTGTGAACAGGTTATTTGGTTTCACAGAGCCAATTAAGTCTAAGTTTGATCCTGTTTTTAAGAATTTTGGCGAGAAGCCTGCGAACGGCCCAAATAGAAGTGATTTTTTATTATCAATAAATCGTGTATCTAGATGTGGAACAGACATTGGAGGAGCTCCTACCTTTGCCTTTCCATATACTTTTGCGTGATGTCTTTCAACGACTTCCGGATTGTTACAAACCATAAACAGTCCACTTACAGGGAATCCGCCAATCTGCTTAGACTCAGGAATACCTGTTTTTTGTAGTAGAGGTAGGCTTGCACCGCCTGCGCCAATGAACACAAACTTAGCCGTGTGATTTTCAATTTTACCGCTGTTCATATCATGAACTTTAACTTCCCAAAGTCCGTTGCTTGTGCGTTTAATGTCTTTTACACCATGGTTATAGTTCATTTCGACATTTTTTGTTTTTAAATAGTCAAATAGCATACGTGTTAGTGCACCGAAATTCACGTCAGTTCCTGAATCAATTTTTGTGGCTGCCATCGGTTCAGTAGAAGTACGTTCTTCCATGATTAAAGGCATCCATTCCTTCAACTTTTCAGGATCCTCCGAGTATTCCATTCCTTGGAATAACGGACTTTTTGATAACGCTTCCAACCGTTTTTTCAGGAACGTTACATCTTTTTCCCCTTGAACCAGGCTCATATGTGGAATAGGCATAATGAAATCTTCAGGATTGCGAATTAAATTACTTTTTACAAGGTAGGACCAGAACTGTCTGGATAATTGAAACTGCTCATTGATTTTAACCGCTTTTGAAATATCTATCGATCCGTCCGACTTTTCTGTTGTATAGTTTAATTCACACAGCGCTGAGTGACCTGTACCTGCATTGTTCCATTCGTTAGAGCTTTCTTCTCCCGCACTTGTGAGCTTTTCAAACACTTTAATTTCCCATTCTGGAGCTAATTCCTTCAGCAATGCCCCTAGTGTTGCACTCATTACTCCAGCACCAATTAAAATTACGTCTGTTTTGTTCGGTAGTTTACTCATGATAACCTTCCTCATCCCCTGTATTGGCAAAAAAGGAATTTTTGTTCTTTCTAGAATGTGAAAAAAGCTAGCCCCACATCCCCTTGGAACACACCTTTTCTGTCTCACTGATCTAACTAACTATATTATAAACCATTTTAATTATTTGGAGCTTAAAATATTTACTATTATCTGATAATTATAAACTATTTAAAGCGTTTTAAAAAGGGAGAAGTCTTGATTAATTTTTTAAAAAACATATGGGTTTCTCTGCTTTTATTGAAATGAAGCGAATTATCGCCCTTCATAGGTAAAATATCTTTATATAATTTTTTCGACTTTGAATGCACTAAGTTCCGTTCTTCACATGCAGTATACGTTATTTCTATTCCAAGATGACTGTCCCTATGTCTAGAATAACAAATTGTGATCTTTCCAGACCCATCTACAGCATTTATTTACCCAAAATATAGAAAAACATGACAAAAACCAGTTAACGTATGTAGCTATTTTTTCTTACAGTTGTGTAAAAGTGGGTTACTTCCAACATTTTTGGATGAATTTTTGATGAAGCAACACGCTACTTTTGAGAAGAAACACCATTTGCAAAAAAATTAATCAAGAGTCCCCCTATGTACCGGGAAACTCTTGATTAATTTAGACCTTGAGGAAAACGGAATGCATTATACGGATCGTATCTACGGTTTATCCGTTCTAATCGTTCAGCATTCTCTCCAAAGTATTCACGCTCATAATTTTGAAGGTTGCTGATGGGGAAATTAACATAGGAACCTTCTGTAATGCTTTTAATGTATTCAAAGCGTTCTCGTACCCACTTTTGATTGGCTGAGGCAACGCTATTTTTGACCCAAACTGACTGACATCCTAGGATATACCGAGCGTTTCTATAATAAAAGGCTGTGTCGGTGCTTCCAACTTCCTTTATTGCTCCTCCAAGAGCGTAAAAGGAAATCGCAGCATATACAGATCCTTTGGCAGGTTGTTGGATGAGCTCTGTAATTGCTTGAAGTTCTTGTTTGGAATAACGTCGTTGCACAAATCGTCCGGTGGATTTAAATTTTTCAGACGGTGGATAGGTTTCCTCAATCTTTTTAACAGCATCAAGAAAAGGAAGCTCTTCTAATTCGAGTCGAAAACCTTCTACTTTCATAAAAGGCTCTAAAAGCTTCCTCGCTCTATTTGGTGAACCATAAAAGAAGCCGTTAGCAAAAATGCCCAATCCTTCTCCCTCTGCATTATAAAAGCTTGTGACGAGCGTCATACGTCTGTCCAATGTAGGCAACCACTTTTGCCATATGTCCATTACCTTCTCTTGCTTTTTCTTCGTTGTTCCGACATAGAAGAATCGAACGAGGGTGATCGGTTTTGTTCGCAGTTTTGGAAGCTGAAAGGTCATGCTTACGACTACACCAAAGTTTCCGCCACCAGCACCGCAGCAAGCCCAGAAAAGATCTGGATGACAGTACCGATTGGTCTTGATGATGCGGCCTTCATAGTTGATTAGTTCAATTTCTAGCAAGTTGTCGCACCCCAAACCATAGCGTCTGCTAGAAAGTCCCCAGCCTCCTCCAAGCGTGAAGCCTGACACACCAACCGTCGGGCACGTTCCTCCTGGAAACACATAGCCTTTTGAACCAACGAAGTGATATACTTCTGTATTTTTAGCTCCCGCCTCCATTGTTAAGAGGTGGCGCTTCTTGTCCAGTTTTAGTGCATTTAATCGACTAATATCAATCACCAGCACAAGATCTCCTGTCGAATATCCTTCGTAATGGTGGCCTCCTGAACGGATACGAATGCCTACACGACGTCTTTGCGCCCAACAAATCGCATTCACAACATCCTGTTTTCGTTCACAGTACACAATTACTAACGGGTACTTTTTAATAGCTCGATTCCATTCCTGACGAGAGGATTCGTAGCTAGGATCGTTTATCGTGACTACTTCACCTGTTAAACCCTTTAAAAAGGATGAGCTCATTTAGATAATCCCTACCTCTATTTTCAACTCAAAAGTAATCGTTTTTGTACTATTCTATTCCTAAAATAGAGATTGGTTCGGGTTTATTCAATGTCACACTCTTTTAGCACATACCCCATCTCAATCCGAACTTCCCTATTTTGTATGTCGGTATTGGAATAAGAAATGGTGTTCAAACCGACTGGTTCAAATCCATTCCTTATGTAAAATTGAATCGCAGGATAATTAGAAGTTTGAGTTTCCAATATGATCGACCTCACCCCTAGCGTAATAGCTCGCTGCTTTGCGAATTGGATCAGGCTTTGACCGATTCCGAGCCTTTTAAACGAAGACTTTACATATAAATCATGGATTAACAATGTATGATTCCATTCCATTTCTTGAATAACCATAACAGCTGCTTCCCTGCCTTCAAAAAGAGCGATGTAGAACTCTGAACCTTCTTTATGAGGTTGAAAAATGTCTTCTTCTAGCTCTTTTACGAAAGGGACAGAAAATCTTTCTTCCTGCATCGAAAAACACCATCCGTTTCCTATTTTTTCAACCTTCACTTCATAGTACTGATCTGATGTATACTTATAATGAACTTTCTTTCCTTGAGGATGATTTTCTTTATGAATTTGTTGGATTGTAATCATGTTCTTCTCCTCTTGTTTATTTAACGGGATAGATGGATATTTTGTTAAAGAGTAGCGATCAAAAGAAGTCGTCCACTTGCACTTTTTGGTTAATACTATTAAAGTATATACTGGTTGAAATTCATTCTAAAAGAGAATGGATAGGACTACAGATTTTTTCACTTTTTAATTTTGGGAACCTGTTTCCCTTAAAGAGAGGGTTTACTATATTATGAAAGATAATTTTTGGCATGAGTTGCCTCGGCCGTTCTTTATTCTGGCACCGATGGAAGCCGTGACCGATGTGGTTTTTCGTCATGTCGTGAGTAAAGCAGCGAGACCTGACGTATTCTTCACAGAATTTACGAATACAGAAAGCTATTGTCATCCAAAAGGACGAAATAGCGTACGTGGACGCTTAACGTTCACAGAAGATGAACAACCAATGGTTGCGCATATTTGGGGAGACAAGCCCGAATACTTCCGTGAGATGAGCATTGGGATGGCAGAGATGGGATTCCGCGGAATTGACATTAACATGGGTTGCCCCGTACAGAACGTTGCGGCAAATGGTAGAGGTTCTGGACTAATCCGTCGCCCTGATGTGGCTGCTGAAATCATTCAAGCTGCTAAAGCAGGCGGTCTTCCTGTAAGTGTGAAAACTCGCCTTGGGTATACAGAAGTAGAAGAATGGCATGCATGGTTACGACATATTTTAGAACAGGATATTGCGAACCTTTCCATCCATCTTCGCACACGTAAAGAAATGAGTAACGTTGATGCTCACTGGGAGCTTATTCCTGAGATTAAGAAGCTTCGTGATGAAATTGCTCCTCAGACGCTTCTGACGATTAATGGAGATATTCCTGACCGTGAGAAAGGCCTTGAGCTAGCAGAGAAATACGGAGTAGATGGGATTATGATTGGACGCGGCATCTTCCACAATCCGTTTGCATTTGAAAAAGAGAAGAAAGAGCACGGTAGCCAAGAACTTCTAGATCTTCTAAGACTACAGCTTGATCTTCACGATAAATACTCAAACGAATTAGAGCCTCGTCAATTTAAACCACTGCGCCGCTTCTTTAAAATTTACGTTCGTGGATTCCGCGGAGCTGGTGAACTAAGAAACCTTCTGATGGAAACGAACTCCACAGATGAAGTTCGTACACTTTTAGACGAATTTACCGAGAAATATGGCGTAAAAGAAGAAGAAGGATTTTCCGTTTCATAAATAAAAAAGCGAGAAGAGCATACAGGCTATTCTCGCTTTTTTGCATTTAGATCAGCAAATGATCTTGTTTATTCAAATATTTTATATATAAAGTTTCCAGCCATCTTTTTAGGATTGTCCCGCTATCATTTCTTTAATTAATGCTCGGTTTCTCTTTTTAAAAACTTCATTATGCGACGATACCATCGCAAATTTTTGAGCCGTTGGTTGAATATATTGCTTTGCTTTATTGATGGCGCTGGCAGCATCTTGAAAGCACCCGGCAATTAAGTGTAATTTGCCTTCATAACTGAGAATGTCACCAGCTGCATAAATACCTTCGATAGAGGATTCACTATTAGAATTACCGGCAATGTAATAATCATTTTCCATCTTTATCTGTAATTCACTATTTTGAAGCAAGCTTGTATCTTGTTCGTAGCCGTGATTAATAATCACATCGTCAATATCAAGATAAGTAATCGCACCTGTTTGTTGATCCGTCAGCTCAACTTTTTTAATTTCTTCGTGATTCTCGCAGGCAATGAGCTTTGTAATGCTTGTTTGTGGGAGACAATGGATTGAGCTATTTACTAACCTTGTGACCTGTGCCTCATGACCAGATAGATTTTCTTTTCGATAAGTAATGTACACTTTTTTGGCAACCGCCTCTAGCTCATTTGCCCAGTCAATAGCCGTGTTTCCACCGCCTGAAATAATCACAGTTTTATCCTTAAATTTCATAAGTGACGTAATTGTATAATGAATGTTCGTGACCTCAAATCGCTCAGCTCCTTCAATTTCAAGCTTCTTAGGATTTAAAATGCCACTTCCCACAGCAATAACCACTGTTTT
This sequence comes from Priestia koreensis, assembly GCF_022646885.1. GTDB lineage: Bacteria > Bacillota > Bacilli > Bacillales > Bacillaceae_H > Bacillus_AG > Bacillus_AG koreensis_A. Next base: position 4,520,742 of record NZ_CP061868.1, read on the forward strand.
CGTATAATGTTTTTGACCAGATGCTGCTCGTAACAAGAAAGTTCCGTCTTGATTACGGGATATTGACTCTATTTTCTCATTTAGCACAACTGTCGGATCAAAGGTCAAGCCTTGCTTGACTAGATTCTCCATTAGCTTTGCGCCTGAAATAGGCGTTACTCCTCCAACATCCCAAATCATTTTTTCTGGGTAAACGTGAATTTTCCCACCAAGTTGGGGCTGATATTCGATTAACTTTGTCTTCATCTCTCTTAATCCGCTATAAAAAGTAGAATATAGCCCTGCTGGCCCTCCACCAATAACCGTCACATCAAATAAGTCCTGTTGGTGCATTCGCGTTCACTCCCTAATTTAATTCTCAAATGATTATCATTATCAATTGTAAGTGATTAGTCTTCTTTTCACAATAGATATTTTTCTAAAAACCGCTTTACCTTCATTACAAGCTGAAAAAAATATTATAGTGAAATCATATTAAACTTACTCTCCCCCCTTACATTTTTCGTCATTTATTTTTATTGACAACTGTAAAAGTTAACTATATATTTAGATAGATAACTGATATCGATAATCATTCTCACTGATGATGTAATATATATTTTTCAATTATGGAGGTCATAAGAAATGCTTCGCCTGTTAACGAATGACTTGAGTGTTGGCTATGGAGAACGTTTAATTGTTAACAATCTTAGTGTAACGATTCCAGATAAAAAAATCACAACCATCATTGGATCCAATGGTTGCGGAAAATCAACCTTATTAAAGGCTATTACGCGCATTATTCCACATCAATCAGGCTCAGTACTTTTAGATGGAAAAGACATTGCTAAAGAACAGACAAAAGCTTTGGCGAAGAAAATTGCCATTCTCCCACAAACTCCTGAAGGTGCTGCTGGGTTAACAGTCGGTGAATTAATATCATATGGACGTTTTCCGCATCAGACTGGGTTAGGTCGGTTGACGAAGAAAGATTACGAAGTTATTGATTGGGCGCTAGAAGTCACTGGTACCTCAGACTATAAATATCGTCCAATCGATGCCCTGTCAGGAGGTCAACGTCAACGTGTCTGGATTGCGATGGCTCTTGCCCAAGAAACAGAGATTATTTTTCTTGATGAACCAACAACGTATTTAGATATGGCTCATCAACTGGAAGTTTTAGAATTACTACAAACTCTAAACAAGGAACAGAATAGAACCATCATTATGGTTCTACATGATTTAAATCAAGCCGCTCGTTTTGCTGACTACATCATTGCCCTAAAAGACGGTGAGGTTGCAAAAGCTGGAACTTGTGAAGAAATCATCGTTCCTGAAGTACTGCGAGATGTTTTTCAAATTGATGCTGTAATTGGGCGTGATCCAAGAACAGATAAACCAATGTGTGTTACCTACAATTTATTACGAGGAGAAAATAATGATGAAGAAACTATTAGCCCCACTCTTTCTACTGCTCATTCTTATTGTTAGTGCATGTGGCAACGACAACATAAAAACAGAAGATAACGATTCTAAAGATAAAGGATCAAAAACCATTACATATCAATCAGAAACAGGACCAGTCAAAGTCCCCTCTCATCCAAAGAGAGTAGTTGTGCTATCAGGCTATACTGGAGATGTTTTAGATTTAGGCGTTAATGTTGTTGGTGTGGATACTTGGTCCAAAAACAATCCAACCTTTAAAAAACAGTTGAAAGACGTTGAAGAAGTATCAGAGGATAACCTTGAAAAAATTATTGAGTTAAATCCTGATTTAATTATTGCATTATCAACGGTCAAAAACGTAGATAAGTTAAAAGAAATTGCACCTACCGTTACGTATACATGGGGTAAAGTAGATTATTTAACTCAGCATGTTGAAATCGGAAAGCTGCTAAACAAGGAAAAAGAAGCTAAAGCGTGGACAGACGACTTTAAGAAACGTGCAGAAACAGTCGGGAATGATATTCGAGCAAAAATTGGTGAAAAATCAACGGTGTCTGTTATTGAAGCATATGGAAAAGATCTTTATGTGTACGGAAACAACTGGGCACGTGGTACAGAAATCTTATATCAAACAATGAAGTTAAATATGCCTGAAAAAGTAAAAAAAGATGCATTAAAAGCAGGGTATTACACGTTATCATCTGAAGTCCTTCCAGAATACGCAGGTGATTATGTCATTTTAAGTAAGTACTCAGATTCCAATACATCATTCCAAAACACAGACACATATAAAAACATTCCTGCTGTTAAAAATGGACACGTTTTTGAGATGCAGGGTGAAGGTGCTTCCTTTACTGATCCTATCACTCTTGAAAAGCAACTTGCATTCTTTAAAAAAGCATTTTTAGAAAACTAACATTTTAAAAACAGCGTCTTGAAAGGGATGACCGAAAAAGGATCTTATTTCCTTTTTGGCCATCCCTTTTCTCATGCTAGGAAAGGAGAGTAATGAGCCCAATGACAAATAAAACTCGATCTTCTACTTCATTTATCATTACATTTTTCGTAGGAATTCTCATTTTTATCGGCATGTTTTTTATCGCAATGGCCTTTGGAGCTGCAGATGTAGGAATGAAAGATGTATGGTTGGCGCTTACGTCTTCTGCCACTGGTGATCATATCTCCATTATTCGTGATATTCGATTGCCCCGCGAAATAGCTGCTATTTTTGTCGGCGCAGCTCTTGCGGTTTCTGGTGCAATTATGCAAGGAATTACAAGAAATCCACTTGCCGATCCTGGCTTATTAGGTTTATCTGCCGGCGCTTACGCTGCCCTGGCGGTTACAATTGCCTTTATGCCATCTGCTAATTACTTTTTGACCATGATTGCTTGTTTTATTGGGGCGACGATTGGAGCTTTTTTGGTTTTTGAAATTGGGTCCATGAAAAGAGGCGGATTTTCCCCCCTTCGTATCGTCCTAGCAGGTTCGGCTGTTTCTGCCTTTTTATATGCGATTGCAGAAGGACTTGGCCTTTACTTTAAAATTTCGAAGGATATCTCAATGTGGACAGCTGGAGGTATGGTTGGAACGACCTGGACTCAGCTAAAAATTATTGTTCCTTTTATGGTGATTGGAATGATCATAGCCATTTTTCTGTCCAGACAGCTTACCATCCTAAGTCTAAATGAAGAAGTTGCGGTTGGATTAGGTCAGAACATCATAAAAATTAAAATCCTTCTCTTCGTTGTGATCATCATTCTCGCAGGATCTTCTGTTGCTCTTGTTGGGAATATGACGTTTATCGGACTAATGATTCCTCATATCGTTCGAGCCATTGTTGGAACCGATTATCGCTTTATTTTGCCCATGTCCGCAACTTCTGGGGCTACTTTTATGCTATTTGCTGATACCATTGGGCGTACGTTGAATGCGCCTTATGAAACCCCTGTTGTAGCAATTGTGGCTATGTTAGGCTTGCCATTCTTCTTGGTTATTGTTCGAAAGGGAGGAAACACGCTCTCATGATACATCCATCATTAATTAAAAAACAGCGGATGATCTTATTGATTTCTCTACTCCTCATTATAGCTACGATGATTGTGAGTATGGGAATAGGGTCCGCTAGTTTATCATTTAACCGACTTATTCAAACTCTAATAGGTCACGGAACATTTAAAGAAGAATTTATCTTATATTCGATTCGATTGCCTCGAATACTCATTACTCTGCTAGCTGGGATGGCACTTGCTTTATCAGGTTCTATTTTGCAGGGAATTACTCGAAATGATTTAGCTGATCCTGGTATTATTGGCATCAACTCTGGCGCTGGCGTTGCTATTGCCGTTTTCTTTTTATTCTTTCCGGTTGAGGCTGGTTCATTTGTGTATATGATTCCTGCTGTTGGATTCGTAGGTGCAATTATAACGAGTATTCTCATTTATTTGTTTGCCTATAAACGAAATAGTGGACTGCAACCTGTGAGTCTAATCCTTATTGGCGTTGGTTTCTCCACAGCGCTGTCTGGGGCTATGATTGTCATCATTTCCTCCGCTGATCGGACAAAAGTTGACTTTATTGCTAAATGGTTAGCGGGAAACATTTGGGGAGCAGACTGGCCGTTCATTTGGGCGCTTCTTCCTTGGTTAGTCATTCTTATTCCATTCACCTTATACAAAGCAAACCGACTAAATCTTTTAGGATTAAGCGAATCTGTTGCCGTTGGAGTTGGGGTTTCTATCGAAAGAGAGCGAATAACTCTACTTCTAACAGCTGTTGCACTAGCCGCTGCATCCGTTTCTGTAACGGGAGGCATTACGTTTATTGGACTAATGGCACCACATATCGCAAAAGGATTAGTCGGGCCAAGAAACCAGCTATTTATCCCGGTTGCCATTTTACTTGGCGGCTGGTTATTATTGGTCGCAGATACAATCGGACGAAACATTATTGACACCACCATACCTGCTGGAATTATGGTTTCGTTGATTGGCGCACCTTATTTTGTTTATTTGTTGTTAAAAAAGTAACCTAACTGAAAGGAAGAAACGATAAACGTTTCTTCCCTTTTTATAGTAGATTTTTCTGCTTACTTTATTGAAGTTGTTTATTATCTACATAACTAATAAAATCTCGTGCTTTAGCAAATTCACTTTGTAAATTTGAAGGGATATTTTCAGTGTCGTTATTGCTTTTTGCTAATATTGTTTCATACGTCATAAGTGCATGAATATAGTTCTCATATTCTTTAGATGTTAAGACTTCTTTACTTGATTTTAGCCCGTTCAATTGGTCAAAATATGGCTGTATTTCAAACATTACTTTCTTAATTTCATCGATCTTTGTAGAAGGAACTTGAGAATAATCGATGTTACCATACTTGTTTCCATATTCAACTTTAGAAGCAGTAACTACTTTTAGTAACTCTTTAAATTGGTGAAACTCTTTCTGCTTCATGTCCCCCTTCGCTTGAGTTAATTTAGCATCTACTAGCAAATATTTCTCTATCGTGACGCTAGATATATGTTTTTTCACTTGTTCAAATGAACCATAAAATTCATCTGTAATAAGTGTTTGGTAAGCAAATGCACTTGTTGGAACAAGTAAGCAAGCTGCTAAAATGGCTGATACTAAACGTTTCTTTACGTATACTTTTATTTTAGCTTCCATTTCAGACTTTGCTTTTTTTACACCTAGTTTACTTCTTTCATGAAGCTCCACAGGAATGTCTATTTTTGCTAACTCTTGTTTTAGATTGTTACTCATAGTTACCAACCTCCTTAAAATTTTTACGAAGTTTATTTAATGCGCGATATAACGTAGATTTCGCCGTTCCCAGTGGAATTTTGAGTAACTCGGATATTTCTTTTAATGTATGGTCATGGTAAAACTTTAATAAAATAACGCTTTTCTCCTCTTCCTGCAAAGTGTTCATTAGTTCTTGTAATGATAATGAAAGTGAAAGATCTTCTTCCTCTGAAGTAATCATCACTTCAAATTCTGGTTTCAGTTGAATAACCTTTTGGTTCTTTTTTATTACGTTTATTGCACAATTAATCGTTATTTTCATTAGCCATGTTTTAAAATACTCTGGCTTTTGCAATGTATCGATCTTTTTAAATGACTGATACGCTACTTCTTGAACGATATCTAAAGCATCGTCTTTATTCTTTACGTAAACATAAGCCGTTCGATAAATATCCTCTTCGTATTGTTGGAATAACTTTAAAAATGCTTTGTCATTACCTTTTTGAGCTTTTATCACTAAACGTCTAATAGTCATTCACCCTCTCCTGTTTGTCCTCTACCTATTAGACAAACAAAAGTTTAGTTTGGCTCAAATTTTTTTCTTATAAATAAAAAAACGTCCAAATCTTGGACAATTTTAGTGAGTGTTGGTTGTATTAATTCGAAATTTCCTATCACGTAAGCTGCTTGCTAAATTACCTATGTACGTATTTATATAAGTCTCACTATAATGATTCAAAGTGAAAAAAGGCATTGCAAATTACCCCCTACCAATGCCTTTTTACTAAATAATACTTATCTTAGGATAATATCCTCTTGTCCCCACAGTCGCTTAAACCCAACCAACTTAAACTCAGAATCAATGGTCAGTTTATATATATCTGGTTTTGTCGTGTTGTACCAAAAATCAACGTCATATTTTTCATCAAAATAGCTAAGTGTGCACGTCATGATATTACCATGTATACCGATAGCCACTCTTTTCCCTTTATACGTTGAAACAAGATCTCTTAACCCACTTATTCCGCGCTCTTGAACCTCTTTGTTAGATTCCCCGCCAGGATATTTAAACTCGGGATGATCAAATACATATTTGACTGCTTCTAAATGGTTGTCGAAATGATAATCTCTTGCTGCTAAATCTCGTTCTCTAAACCGTGTATCTACTTCTATTTTCTTATGTATATGTTTTGATAATCCTTCTACTGTTTGGATGGCTCTTACATATGAGCTTGAAACAATATGGTCAATATCCTCTTTTACAAGGATTTCTGTAATTTTTTCTGCGTCTTCCCAACCCTTTTCAGATAACTCCCTCGTTTCTTCGTTTTCTAACGAAAAAATAGAATGAGCGTGCCTTACAAAATAGATCTCCGTTTCCATATCTCCACCCCTAGTGCTAAGCTCTCTGGCAGTATTTTTTATCGAACTTGTCATTAACCAAATGAAAGCATGGTCTATTCTTGCAATTGAGTGCGATAGCCACTTTCGATTTCTTATTTCATGGCTTTTCAATAAGTTCCAATGCTTGTATTACCCTAGAGACATGTAAATCATCTTTCATCGATTCAAGCGAGTGCCATTTTACCTCAGATAACGTTTGGTGATCTTCAGCTTCCGGATCATAGCCAAGTACAGGCAAATTATCGTTAACTATGCGTGCTAAAAAACACTTTTCTTCTCCCAAACTGTATGTTCCTGTGAACAAATATCTGCTTATTTCTACATCCAAATTAACTTCTTCTTTTACCTCTCTTACAGCTGCATCTTCAAATGTTTCCCCGTTTTCTAGACCTCCACCAGGTAATGTCCAAAACGTTTTATCTGGATATACCTCTTTAACCATTAGGATGTGTTCATCTTTAATAATTGCTGCGCATGCCCTTTGTCTATTCATTTAATAGCTCCCTCTCCTTGTGTATGAACTTACTTCTGTTTTTAACAGCTTCAATTTCGATGTTTCATTAATAAAATCGAGCCTACATTTGCTTTTTTATTGATATGAAAGGATCTAAAATTAGTTCTACAAACTGGTATAAAAACCCTTTTAAATGCCTTTTTCTAAACTCTCTTATAGATAGAATGATCGTCAATGGATAATATTGAACAGTAAAAAAGAAGCCTCAAAGATATCTGGGTATCTTTGACGCTTCTAAAAATAGTAAGTATGTGTTTATTTATGGTACGGTTCTCCACGATTAATCCGAAATGCACGATATACCTGCTCGAGCAGGATCAGTCTCATGAGTTGGTGTGGGAAGGTCATGCGTGAGAAAGAGAGGGCTGCGTTTGAGCGCTTCATGACTTGGTCGCTTAGGCCTAGGGAACCGCCAATGATAAATGCAACCTTACTCTTTCCATATGTAGCAAGCTGGTCGAGGTCTTTGGCTAGTTCCTCCGAGGATTTAAGCTTTCCTTCAATGGCTAGGGCGATTACGTGCGTGTCATCGCTAATCTTCGCAAGAATGCGTTCTCCCTCTTTTTGCTTTACCTGCTCCATTTCGGCTTCGCTTAAATTTTCTGGTGCTTTCTCGTCTGAAAGTTCAATCACTTCGACTTTTGCATAGGTAGACAGTCTTTTTAGGTATTCGGAAATACCTTGTTTTAAATATTTTTCTTTTAATTTCCCGATCGTAATAATGGAGATATTCACAATCCACACCCTTTAAAAATTGATTTACAAACACGTTATCCACAGTCTTTATCCACATATCCACAGAACATATCCACATCTTGTGTTCGAATGTTAGTTCCCTACAATATATACAGATTTATTGTCGCAATATTCACATGTGGATATCTCATCTTCTCCTGTTTTCTCTAGGGTCGGGAACGTTTCGCTTTCATCGACCATTACATCTAACGCTAGTTCTACATGTTCTTCGCAGCATAGAATTTTCACTATTTTCACCTCACTTATCCACAGTACGTTTAACCTTATCCAGAAAGAAAGAACCGTTCAGTCAATATGCTGAAGAACGGTTCTTCATTTTTTTACATTCTCACTTATAGTGACTCTTTAATTAACTTCATTGTGGCGGTTTGCTTTTTACCATCACGATAATACGTCACTTTGAGTTTATCTCCAACTGCTTTTTGATTATACAGGACTTTTCGTAAATCAATAATGTTCGAAATTGGTTTACCGTCTAGCTCAACAATTACATCATATTGTTTTAAACCTGCTTTTGCAGCTGGTGAAGAAGGTTCAACATCGATGACTGCTACACCTTTTACCACGTCTTTCGGTAATTTCAATGTTTCACTTAGGTGATAACTTGAGATTTCATCCAACGAACGAGAGGAAATTCCCATATACGGGCGGCGTACTTCTCCAAATCGTTCTAAGTCATTAATCACTGGTCGAACAGAATTCGCTGGAATGGCAAGACCAATTCCCTCAACTTCCTCCTGAGCAATTTTCATCGAGTTAATTCCCACTACATCACCTTCGATGTTCACAAGTGCTCCACCGCTGTTACCAGGGTTAATGGCTGCATCCGTTTGAATAACCTCTGACTGCCAATCCGCTACCCCGTCACCGTTCAAATCTTGAGGGATAGCACGATTTGTACCAGATACAACGCCTTGTGTGACAGATCCAGCAAATTCAAGACCTAATGGGTTCCCAATCGCTACCACTGGTTCACCCCGTTTTAATGAATCAGAGTTACCAAATGTGGCTACTTGTTTCACATGCTTGGCATCGATCTCTAATACTGCCAAATCAGTCAATGCATCTGTTCCTAGTAAACGTGCTTTTACGCGAGTACCGTCGCTCATGCTTACTTCGATTTCACTTGCATCTTCTACTACATGGTTATTTGTCGCGATAAATGCTTTATTGCCAGCTTTTTTATAAATAACACCAGATCCTGTGCCCGCTTCAGAAGATTTCCCACTGTCCCAGAAGCTGCTTGATTTCTGGATATTTACTACGCCCACAACTGCATTATCAACCTTCGATACGGCCTTTGTAATATCACTCGTGACGTTCACAGAGACCGTCTTTTGTACACCTGATATTGAATTGTCACTTTGTTGAACATCATTTTCTGAAGAAGTAGAAGGTAAAATTCCCCGATCTACTAGTGATGGATACACCAATAAAATAATTAATGCACCGATAATTGCGCCGATCAAACCTGAGAAAAAGGCCCCTCTTTTTCTACGTGGTCGTCTTTGCTCTTGGTATTCGTCGTCATAATAGCCCACTCGTCTCATCCATCCTTTCCCTATACTGCGTTGTATTATAAGATCGTGTAATAAGCTGAGCCCTCTATTATAGACTATTATACCCAATTCACTGTAAAATTCTAATTTTTAGCACAATGAACTCCCAAATTTTTTACTCGTTAAATATAAACGAGCGGCGAAGCATTTTTTGGATCTGTATCATACAGCTCAATTTGCTCACCGATTTGGAATCCTTTTTCTGTTAGGACTTGTTCCACTGACATGCGGGCTAGATCCTTCATGTTATTATCCTGACTAAGATGAGCCAAATAAATGCGCTTTGTCTGGTCACCAATAACGTCCGCTAAGGCAAGTGCCGCATCTTCGTTTGATACGTGTCCCACATCGCTTAAAATACGACGCTTGATGCTCCAAGGGTATCTTCCCATTCGAAGCATCTCAACGTCATGATTGCTTTCAAAAATGAACATATCGCTATCTTTAATAACGCCTTTCATACGATCACTCACATAACCTGTATCTGTGATTAACGTAAGTTTTTTACCATCTTGATGAAAGGAAAAAAACATTGGCTCAGCTGCATCGTGAGATACACCGAAGGACTCTACGTCCAAGCCGTTAAACGATTTTGCCTCTCCAACATTAAAAACGAACTTTTGGTCCGGATGAATCGTTCCAATTAATCCTTCCATCGCCTGCCACGTTTTCTCGTTCGCATAAATCGGCAAATCATATTTGCGTGCTAACACACCTAATCCTTTAATATGATCACTATGCTCATGTGTAACTAAAATCCCTGAGAGATCTTTGATGTTGCGATCAATTTGTTGGAACAAGCCTTCCATGCCTTTTCCGCTTAGTCCAGCATCGACAAGAATCGAGCCTTTCTCATTTCCGACAAATGTTGCGTTACCCGTGCTTCCGCTTGCGAGCACACTAAAGTGCAAGCTCATGTTACTCACTCCAATAATTAATTAGTCTTTCCTTTTACAATGTCTCCTTCAAAAGCGTTCATGAAATATTGGTCCTTCTTGTTCACAACGATGTGCCAAGCTGGAATTAAAATTTGCATTTGAGCCTCATCAGAATTTGCGATCACTGGGGAGAAATTGTAATATCCTAATTTAACAGTGGTTATGTTGCTGTCAGGTTCAATTTCTTTATTTAAGTACAGGTTTTCAAGCACCTTGATCGGCTGTAGGATATCCTTATCAACCTCGATCTTATCCTTTACATCTAATAAAGTTTGCTCATAACCTGTCATTTCATTCTTATCATTAAGGTGAATAATGAGCTTCCCACCTTCATTGTTATAAATGGTGGCATCACCGATTTTTTGATAGCAAATAATCTGTTTTAAATCTTTATCCACATTCCATCGAATATAGGAAGAGCCCTTATAGATGTAATCTTTTAAAAATTGATTGAAACGAAACGTCGCATTTGATCCGGAAATTGGAATCGACTTATTGAACGTCCCTTGAAGATGTGTCGCATCTAGCAACATAATCTTTTGATCCTTAAGACCATCTAATTTGGTGTTCGTAAAATTGTAATTGGTCACTCCTACATAGCTTTCCTTAGAAGGTGGTGTCGGAAGATCTCCATATGTAATGTGATCGTCCGCTAAAAGCTCCTCAATACTTGCTTCCGTAATCGGATCAAGCTGACTACGTTCCTTTTTTTGATAAAGCTGAAAGCCAAGGAAAAGATTCAGAATCAGGAAAGTAATAATGAATGTATTTTTCGTTTTATTCCAATCCATTCGATGCACCTCCTGATTCCTTCAGACTTTCAACCTTGTTCCATTTGCCTTTGTATAAATAGAACCAAGCCGGTTGCAGGGCAATGCGTCGAACCTCTAAGCTATCATTCTGCTGCTGAGGAACGAGTTCGTAACCAATTGCAATGTCTTGCAGCTGTGACTTATCCAAGTTTGGAATCTTCTCCACAGACTTAATAATATCTAAGCCAGATGAGAGTTTTACTGGAAAACTACCTGATGATGTACGGGAAATTTTATAAATAGGTCGGCGGTATTTGGCAACCTCTGCTTTCCCCCACTTCTCGTAGATCTCCGTTGTTGTCGGCGCACTCGTTGAAAAGACAGGATAATTATTCTCATGAAGCTGATACATAACCTCGCGCTTATCAGGGTTCCATTTTGAAAAATAATACGCGTCTGTCCAACCACCATGATCATTAACAAAATTGAAGCTTCGTTTCAAAATGCTCGTTACTTCAATAGCCTCACTGTTAGACGTTCCTAAATTCGCCCAGTTGGCGTATTCAATTACGTCTTGATTACCAACGAACGCGAGCACGCTTGTCCCATCCGTGTAAAATTCTTCGTTCGATACTTTTTCTTTCTTCACGTACGTAGGATTACCGAATAAAACGTTTTTGAACTTATCCACATCTAGAGGGCTGCTATAATACATTAGGCTATCAAGCGTAACGGATTGCTTCGGAAGATAGATGTACTTTCCGTCACGAATTTTATACTTCGTGTAAGGAGCGTACAAGCTTTGCATTTTCGCTGCCTTTTTGTCAAAATCGTGTTGCAAAAAGTTAGAGACAATCGCAACAAAGATTTGACGTGTCTTTGTATCCACAAAATAAGCATTAATAGCGGACTGTCCTCTTTTTTCTTTAAGAAAAATGCGATCAAAATAAAAGTCAGGAACTGATTTACCCTCGACTTGAAACATATCCTTGAAGGCTTTCATCGAGATATTGTCCGGATAAATCAATTCAATCGCGTTATCCATATGTAAAAAAGAGTCGAAGTCATTTGACGGAACGTTTGGCGTATAGTTGTAGACGTTTGCAAACTTCCATGTCTTTGCTTCGTTTAGCCAATTGTCGACGTTTTTTTCGATCGTTGCACCATAGTCCGAACCATTCCCATGATAGATGACTTGTGAAAACTTAATATGATCGCTCAACTCTTTTTTTGATGCACTTTTCAGTGGACTTACATATGTTTCATTTTGTAAGTATTTATTTTTTTCAAGTATTTTGTAATGAGGCTGGTACGTCCAAAGATTCCACGTTAAGACCAAGCTTAATACTACCAAAAACAACAAAAGGAACGTTTTAAGCTTTTCGTATCTTATTCCCATTCGTCTTCGCGCTCACTTTCGACAGGAAGTGTGAAGAATATAATGGTTCCTTGCCCATCCTTACTCTTCGCCCAGATTCTCCCACCATGGGCTTGTACAATTTCCTTCGCGATTGCAAGACCAAGTCCTGTTCCACCAAGCTGTCTTGATCGAGCCTTATCCACGCGGTAGAAGCGATCAAAGATCTTCGAAATATTCTTCTTCGGAATTCCCACACCTTCATCTTGAACGCTTAAAATAACCGTCTCATCTTTTAATTTCAACGAGAACGTAATCGTACCGCCTTCTGGGGAGTACTTAATTGCGTTGGAAATAATGTTATCTAGAACCTGTGTAATTTTATCTTGATCAATTGATACATAGATTGATTGCTTCGGAAGCTTGCGAATGAACTTGATCTTCTGTTCTTTCGCCATTTCAAAGCGATCAATGGTGTAATTGTATAACTTCACTAAATCAATGATATCCGTCTTAAATCGATAATCCTTGCTATCGAGTTTTGACAATTGAAGCAGGTCGTTTACGAGGCGAATCATTCGTTCCGTCTCTGTCTGCGTTACTTGTAGGAATCGTGGTGCAATATCTTGATCCTGCCAAGCACCTTCTGCTAATGCCTCTAAGTAGCTTCGCATCGTCGTAAGTGGCGTACGCAGCTCATGTGATACGTTCGCAACGAACTCGCGGCGTTCTTGGTCAATTTTCTCCTGCTCGGTAATATCGTGTAGTACGATAATTAATCCGTTTACGAAGCCCGTATCCTTTTGAATAGAGGAAATCGTTGCACGAAGAATAAAATACTTATCCTTGTTACTAAAATCCAAAATGAGCGATTCTTGGTTTTCAAGGAGACTTTCGAACGTATGCGTTCCCTCGAGGTTCAATAAAGAAATGATCGGTTCAGACAGTACCGTTTCACGGGAAACATCTAACATCTCACTCGCAGGGTCATTAATAAGAATGACGCGGCCTTTTCGATCTGTTGCGATTACGCCGTCTGTCATATGGGCAAGAACCGAGCTTAGCTTCCGTCGCTCCCCTTCTGTCGTCGCCTGGGCCTCTTGAAGCTTTCTCGTTAAGTTGTTAAACGTAAGAGCAAGCTGACCAATTTCGTCATAGCCGTATACCTTTGCTTTCCGAGAGAAGTTACCTTTTGCCATTTCAAGCGCTTGTCGGCGCATATCAGACATAGGTCTTGTGATCGTCTGTGCGAGGAAAATACCGAGTAATGCCGTAATCACAAGGGCGATCATCGTTCCTGTTGTGAAGATGCTATTAACCTCTTTTATTTGAGCGTATACGGGCTCCATATTGGCCGTAAGGTATATTGCCCCTACAATTTCATCCTGTGACTTTATAGGCGCAATAAACTCCCTTACACGCATTCCTTTTGCTACTCTTGTTCGTTCTTCTGTAGCACCATATAGAAGGGCCCTTTTAATGGACACATCCGTTGTTTTCTTTCCAACTACGTATTCAGGGTGATCACTTGAACTTCCTAAAATTCGGCGGTTTGGATCAATCACACGTATTTCCGTAATGTCTTTTGATAGAGAATCTTTTAGCACGTCGCTAATATCACTCTCAAGCGAGGGAGAATTCTCGTCTCGCTTCTTTTGCATTTCCTGGTCAATACTATATGAAAGTAAGTTGACGCGCTCATTAACAGAGGTCGAAAAGTTATTAATTAACTCCTTTTCTAATTCGCGTACAAAATACACGCTCATAATCTGCATGGCTAATAAAATAAGCAATACATAAATTAACACGAACTTAAAATGAATCGATTGAAAAAAGCGTACTTTCTTCATTTACTCTACTCCTGTTCAGGATTTCGCAGGTAATAACCTACTCCTCGTCTTGTTACAATCCACGTAGGATGACTAGGATTATCCTCTATTTTCTCACGAAGTCGTCGTACGGTTACATCTACTGTGCGAACATCTCCAAAATAGTCATAGCCCCATACTGTTTGCAGCAAATGCTCCCGTGTCATTACTTGACCGATATGCTTCGCCAAATAATGAAGCAGTTCAAACTCACGGTGAGTTAGCTCAATTAAATCTCCGCGCTTTGAAACAATATATGCATCAGGATGGATAACCAATGAACCGATCGTAATTTCGTTCGTTTCGTTTTCATCTTCTGCTGTTGCCACCTGTTGATGACGGCGAAGATTCGCTTTGACACGTGCTAGTAGTTCACGTGTGCTAAAAGGCTTTGTAACGTAATCATCAGCACCTAGCTCTAACCCTAATACTTTGTCAATTTCAGAATCCTTAGCGGTCAACATAATAATTGGCATATCATATTTCTTACGAATTTCACGGCAAACTTCCATTCCATCACGTTGAGGAAGCATGATATCTAATAACACCAATTCTGGTTGAATTTCTTCTAATTTCTCTAGTGCTTCAACGCCGTCATATGCGCAAAACACTTCGTAACCTTCTTTTTGTAAATTGAACTTCAAAATATCAGCAATTGGTTTTTCGTCGTCAACCACTAATATACGTTTATCCATGTTATCGTTCTCCTTTATCTTTTAAACGAAGAATTTTTGGTACTCATCTTTTCTATTATACTTGAAAAGAAAAGAAAGTTCATGATTCTACTTTATAACATATATAGGTAAATCTGAAAAACCTCTACCAAAGTGCTAGCGGTTATTATGGATTGTACAATTAATCATCTCGTTAAGCAAAGTAAATTCCAGTCTTTAGGCAAAATAAAAACTAGAGTTCTAAAACGAACTCTAGTTTTTTGGGATGGCTCGGGACGGAATCGAACCGCCGACACAAGGATTTTCAGTCCTTTGCTCTACCGACTGAGCTACCGAGCCATAGTTATACGTGACTATGTATATTCTTTACTATACCATAACTTTCTTTTAAATCAATAAAAAGAAATAAATGGCGGTCCCGACCGGGATCGAACCGGCGATCTCCTGCGTGACAGGCAGGCATGTTAACCGCTACACCACGGGACCCTAAACATCATTAAGCTATTAAAATAACATGGTGACCCGTACGGGATTCGAACCCGTGTTACCGCCGTGAAAGGGCGGTGTCTTAACCGCTTGACCAACGGGCCAGTTAAATTTAAAAGTGAGCCATAGAGGATTCGAACCTCTGACCCTCTGATTAAAAGTCAGATGCTCTACCAGCTGAGCTAATGGCTCATATGTATCTTAACGACGCTTTTTATAATAGCAGATATTTTTTTATTCGGCAATAGTTTTTTCAAAAAATGTTTAAAAAAGAATTTTTTGTCGAAACATAAAAAATGCTTAAAGCTGACTGATGGTGTTTGTACCTGATGTCGAGTCGCAGCTTTAAGCATTTTATGATTATACAAAATTCATTTTACCCTACAATTATACGCGGTATACGTTACGGATTACGTTTGTTTGAGAACGATCTGGTCCTACTGAGAACACAGAAAGTGGAATACCTGTTAATTGAGATACGCGCTCTAGATAATGACGAGCATTATCAGGAAGCTCATCAAGAGTTTTCATACCTGTGATGTCTTCTGTCCATCCTGGAAGCTCTTCGTATACTGGCTCACATTGAGCTAATACTTTTAAGCTAGCTGGGAACTCTTCTAAGATTTCCCCTTTATAACGATATGCAACACAGATTTTTAACGTTTCAATTCCTGTTAATACATCAATTGAGTTCAGAGATAAATCTGTAATTCCACTCACGCGACGAGCATGACGAACAACCACACTATCAAACCAGCCGACACGGCGTGGACGACCCGTTGTTGTACCATACTCACGTCCTACTTCACGAATTTGATGGCCAATTTCATCGTTTAATTCCGTTGGGAACGGACCATCACCAACACGTGTTGTATAGGCTTTTGACACACCCACAACGTGATGAATTTTCGTAGGACCAACACCAGAACCAATTGTTACACCACCTGCTACAGGGTTTGAAGATGTAACGAATGGATATGTTCCTTGATCGATGTCGAGCATAACACCCTGTGCACCTTCGAATAAAACGCGTTTTCCTTCATCAAGAGCATCGTTTAATACAACGGACGTATCGCACACATACTTCGCAATTTGTTGCCCGTATTCATAGTACTCATCAAGAATGTCTTCAATTTTAAAGCCTTCTACTTCATAGAACTTTTCTAAAAGACGGTTCTTTTCTTCTAAATTACGCTCTAATTTTTCTTTGAACACTTCACGGTCTAATAAGTCTGCAATACGAATTCCCATACGTGCTGCTTTATCCATATACGCAGGACCGATACCTTTTTTTGTTGTTCCGATCTTGTTGGCACCTTTGCGCTCTTCTTCTACTTCATCTAATTTTAAATGATATGGAAGAATAACGTGTGCACGGTTACTGATTCGAAGATTATCTGTTGTAACGTTACGCTCATGTAAACCACCTAATTCTTTTACAAGCGCTTTTGGATCTACGACCATTCCGTTTCCAATAACAGAAATTTTATCTTTATAGAAAATCCCGGAAGGAATTAAATGCAATTTATAAGTTTCACCATTAAATTTGATTGTATGACCTGCATTGTTACCACCTTGATAACGAGCAATCACCTCTGCATTTTCAGATAGAAAATCAGTGATTTTCCCTTTACCTTCATCTCCCCATTGAGTTCCAACAACAACAACTGAAGACATTCTAAAAGCACCTCCGCTTAGTAAACTACTGCTTACTACTTCATGTTTTCAACGTTATTAAGTGTATCAATTCACTACAGTAAAGTCAACCAAAATCCGAACGATTAATTAATAATTAATATATACGTTCGTATTATTATGATTATTATTTCCTAAAGGGGTGCAGAATACACTAGTTTTTACCCATCAAAAAAAGCGACCTTCCGTAAAAAGAAGGTCGCTTTCTCTATGCGCCTGGTGGCGGCATACTGGCGTCATCAAAACGCCGCTCAAGATTAACGAATTTATTGTATTCCTTAACGAATGCCAACTGTACGGTACCAACAGGGCCGTTACGCTGCTTGGCGATAATAATTTCAATGATATTTTTATTTTCACTTTCTTTATCATAATAGTCATCACGATACAAGAAAGCGACAATATCTGCATCCTGCTCAATACTCCCAGATTCACGGATATCTGACATCATTGGACGCTTGTCTTGACGTTGTTCTACGCCACGAGATAGCTGTGATAAGGCGATAACCGGCACTTTCAATTCACGCGCGAGCGCTTTAAGAGAGCGGGAAATTTCCGATACTTCCTGCTGACGGTTTTCACCGCTGCGGCCGCTACCTTGAATCAATTGCAGATAGTCAATTAAAATCATTCCTAAACCGTGCTCTTGCTGAAGACGACGGCATTTAGAACGGATTTCACTAATGCGAACCCCTGGCGTATCATCAATGAAAATCCCTGAGTTTGATAGGGAGCCCATTGCCATCGTAAGTTTTCCCCAATCTTCGTCTGTTAATGAACCAGTACGAAGGTTTTGCGCATTAATGTTCCCCTCTGCACAAAGCATCCTCATGACAAGTTGCTCAGCACCCATCTCCAGACTGAAGATCGCCACGTTCTCATCCGTTTTGGTCGCAACGTTTTGCGCGATATTCAAGGCAAAGGCCGTTTTACCTACCGATGGACGAGCGGCTACGATAATCAAATCATTTCGTTGAAACCCGGCAGTCATTCGATCTAGCTCAGTGAACCCGGTCGGAATTCCTGTGATATCACCTTTTCGATTATGAAGCTGCTCAATATTATCGTAGGTTTGAACTAAAACATCTTTAATGTTCTGAAAGGAGCCCGTATTTTTCCGCTGAGAAACCTCTAAAATACTTTTTTCAGCTTCATTTAGTAACGCATCTACCTCATCTTCTCTTGCATAGCCCTCAGAAGCAATATCTGTTGCTGTTCGGATTAGACGACGAAGAATGGACTTCTCCTCAACGATTTTGGCGTAATATTCGATGTTGGCTGCAGTTGGAACAGCGCTGGCCAGATCACTTAAATAGGATACGCCTCCAATCTCCTCAAGAAGCTTCTGATCCGCTAATTCAGAGGTAACCGTGACAAGGTCAACCGGCTCCCCCTTATCTGATAAGCGGAGCATATAGTTAAAAATCTTCTGGTGAGCAGCTCGGTAAAAATCTTCTGGAATAAGCATTTCAGAAGCCTGCGTCAATGAAGATGGTTCAAGAAAAATAGCCCCTAAAACTGCTTGTTCTGCTTCTATATTCTGGGGCGGTAGACGATCAGAAAAAACATCACTCATATCGATAACGCCCCTTTACTGAAATTATTATTGCTCTGATACATGAACTTTAACTGTCGCCGTTACTTCAGGATGAAGCTTAACAGGAACGTTTGTGAATCCTAATGCGCGAATTGCATCATCCATTTCAATTTTGCGTTTGTCGACTTTGATATTGTGAGTTTTCTTTAATTCTTCTGCAATTTGCTTACTTGTGATCGATCCGAATAAGCGACCGCCTTCACCAGATTTTGCTTTAAGCTCAACCGTTAGCTTTTCTAACGTTTCTTTTAGCTGTTTGCTTTGCTCAAGCTCTTCTGCTGCTTCTTTTTTCTCTTTGTTCTTTTGTCCTTCTAAAGCTTTGATGCTTGCATTCGTTGCTTCTACAGCAAGATTTTGTTTGAGTAAGAAGTTTTGAGCGTAGCCGTCTGATACGTTTTTAACTTCGCCTTTTTTACCTTTACCTTTAACATCTTTTAAGAAAATAACTTTCATGATTTTTTTCCTCCCTCTAAATACTCATCAATGACTTGTTTTAATCTCTCTTCCGCTTCATCTAATGTTATATTTTGAAGCTGTGTAGCGGCATTTGTCAAATGTCCTCCGCCTTCTAAGCTCTCCATAATGACCTGAACATTTACGTCCCCTAGAGAACGTGCGCTAATCCCAATTCGATTATCATTTCGTTTTGAAATAACAAACGAGGCTACTACCCCACTAATCGAGAGCAGTGTATCTGCTGCCTGTGCGAGCAGTACTTGATCATAGCTTTCAGACTCTTCCCCTTTAGAGATCGCAATACCCGTTTTGTAAATATGCGCTTTTTCAATAAAACGCGCTCTCTTCACATACTGATTAACATCTTCTTTAAGGAATTTTTGCACGAGCACAGTGTCTGCACCTTGAGAGCGTAAAAACGATGCTGCATCAAACGTACGTGATCCTGTACGCAAGGTGAAGCTCTTCGTATCGACAATAATTCCCGCCAGTAACGCTGTTGCTTCAAGCATATCGATTTTAAACCGCTTCGGCTGATATTCGAGTAGCTCTGTCACAAGCTCTGCGGTTGAAGAGGCATAAGGCTCCATGTACACGAGTAAAGGATCCTCAATGAACTCCTCAGCGCGGCGATGATGGTCGATGACGACAACATTTTCTACTTTGTTCAGTAATCGATCTTCAATAACTAATGAAGGCTTGTGAGTATCTACTACTACAAGCAGCGTATCTTCGCTCACTAGATTCAGCGCCTCATCAGGTGAAATAATACGCGACCATAGATCAGAGTCTTTTTTAATCTCTGCCAATAGACGCTTCACACCCTCATCAAGCTGCTCCGTATCCAATACGATATAGCCGTCTTTTTGGTTAACCTGGGCTACTTTTAAAATCCCAATGGAAGAACCGATTGCATCCATATCTGGATATTTGTGACCCATTACCATGACTTTGCTACTTTCAGACACAAGTTCTTTTAAGGCATGAGAGATTACACGAGCACGAACCCTCGTACGTTTCTCCATCGGATTCGTTTTCCCACCATAAAACTTTACTTTCCCATTTGTTTGTTTGATGGCTACTTGGTCTCCTCCCCTACCTAGGGCCAAATCTAAGCTAGATTGAGCAAGGGCACCTAGTTCAGGTAAATTAGAGGATCCAATTCCAATCCCAACACTTAAGGTTAAGGGAATATTGTATTTCGACGTCTCTTCACGGACTCGATCTAAAATAGAAAACTTACTCTTCTCCAAATGAATCAAAATTTGTTCATTTAAAATCGCAATAAATCGATCAGATGACGTGCGCTTAATAAATAAACCATACTCTTGACCCCAGCTGTTAATAAGGGACGTCACTTTGCTATTTAAATTACTTTTTAATTGATCGTCCATTCCCTGCGTAAGTTCATCATAGTTATCTAAAAAGATAACGCCTAAAACTGTCCGTTCATCTTCGTATAGCTTTTCGATTTCTACTTTTTCTGTTACATCGAAAAAGTAAACCAATCGCTCCTCACGCTTTAAAATCACATTAAACTTTCGCTCATGAAGCGTAAAAACATCATTATCTACTTCTTGCTTAATAAGAGGAATGAGGCTTTCAGCGACATCATAAAGAGAGCGCCCAACTAACGTATCTTCATTAAAACAGGATGCAAGGAACGGATTCGTCCATTCAATCTGGTAATCATCATTGAACAGCATAATTCCAATAGGCATTTCCATCAATGCCTCTTCCCCAACCTTTTTTAAGCGATGAGAGAGCATCGAAATATACGATTCTAATTCATCTGACATTAACCGTTCCAATTTTATATATAATACTAACGCTCCTATTAGTAGGATCACTCCCACCACTCCAATGATCCAGTGATGGTATGCGACGATAGCTACTAAAAGAACCGCAAAACCGTATAGCAAATAAAATGGATAGCGAATAATGTTCTTTTTTGTAAAGACAGGCATCCATTTCAGCTCCTACTCTTCAAGTTAGCAATGTTCTTATGCTACTAAATATGTTGGTTTATTTAGGACTGTGTCTACGACGTAAATTAAACCCTAAATCAATTATACCCAATATGCGGACGATTTGAAGAAGTAAAGGGATGAAAAATGAGAAAAACATCAAAACGATTGGAATGAAAATCGGCATCTTTTTCTGCTTAAAAAATGAAAAGATTACCGCAAATCCCTGTAACAAAATTAAAATCTGCAATAAAAAGGCCACGTTATTAATAGCCATAAACATAAAGGACCCATCAGGAAATTGAATAAACGACAACAAGATCGAGATCAGGTAAAACCATAGAATAATCCTTGGAAGCTGAAACTCTGAAAAAGGTCCCATTCGTGGAACGTCATGCTTTAAACGCTTTAAAATAGGACGAGCAACCACGTGGTTTACGAAGGTTAAAAACATTCCTACTAACACCATTATAGATGGTATGAGATACTTCATATCATTCAGTTGGTCTTTTAGCATGTTAATCTGCTTCTCTTCTTCTGATCGAATTTGTCCCTGTCCAATCTGTCCGATAAATTGCTGTGACTGATTAATGGATTGATCTAAAGACTTGTCCATCAATGCTTGAAAATCAACATGAAAAAGCGACTTTGCAACAATAAAAAACAAAACCAAGTTTAAGCAATATACAACTGTTCCATTTACTAAAGCTGCATAGCCACTTCCCTTTTTTCGATAAAAATATCCGAGCGTAATTCCACCTGTACCAGCCATAAACGTCACCGGTAGCGACAGGGGTGAAAGTAAAACAGTCAGCAACAAGCTTGCGACTAACAATAGCAACGATTTCTTCCAATGATGGCGCATCGTATAGAAGATAAACGGTAGCGGTAATAGCAACATCACTATAATCCTAATTACAGGTATGTATAAAGATATAAGAAGCATACACATATAGATCGCGAGCATTAGCGCACCTTCAGTTAAATAACGCATTCCCTTCACATTTCCACCTCATACATTCATTAGACTATTTCCTATTTTATCTATTCCAGACCTTATAATCAAATGTTACAGAAACTCGTCAAGAAAACGTCAATCTTATGCGTAAAAATGACGTATGAGGAGGATATATATTGATTCATTATCATATTCTATAAGGGAGAATAAAAAAAGACACTCATATACGAGTGTCTTTTTATAAACTATTATTCGCCTGAAACATATGGCAATAATGCCATTTGACGAGCGCGTTTAATAGCAATTGTTAATTTACGTTGGTATTTAGCGCTAGTACCTGTTACACGACGAGGTAAAATTTTACCACGTTCTGAAACGAACTTTTTAAGTAAATCTACATCTTTATAATCGATGCGAGTAATACCGTTCGCTGTGAAGTAACAAACCTTACGGCGTTTTGCGCGTCCACCTCTGCGTCCTCCAGCCATTATAATACCTCCCTTTTATTTGTTATTTCAAAGATATACTCATACGTATCAGATCGATTCTTAGAATGGTAAATCGTCATCAGAGATGTCGATTGGCTTACCATCATTTGCAAATGGATCATCATCCACACGTGTATAACCTTGGTTGTTTGAATTACGGTTCTGATCTTGTCCACCAAATGGATATCCACCTGAACCACCTTGATTTCCACTAGCAGCGTAATTATTATTACGCGGTGCTTCGTTTCCACCAGTTCTTGGTTCTAGGAATTGTACGCTCTCTGCTACAATCTCAGTGATGTAGACTCTTTTACCGTCTTGACCTTCAAAGTTTCGAGTCTGTACACGACCGTCTACTCCAGCCAAGCTACCTTTTTTCAAAAAGTTTGCGACGTTTTCAGCAGGGCGACGCCATACCACACAGTTGATAAAGTCTGCTTCACGCTCACCTTGTTGGTTAGTAAAAGTACGATTCACTGCTAACGTGAAAGTTGCTACAGCTACTCCATTTGGGGTATAGCGTAATTCAGGATCTTTTGTTAATCGCCCAACTAGAATTACGCGATTCATCATCAGAACCACTCCTTCAGGAATTTAAAACTCTATTTATTTAAACGATTATTTATTAAGCTTCTTCACGTACTACGATATGACGAATGATGTCTTCGTTGATCTTAGCAAGACGGTCGAATTCTTGAATCGCTTCGTTACCAGCCTCTACTTTTAAGATCATGTAGTAACCGTCACGGAAATCGTTAATTTCGTAAGCTAAACGACGTTTACCCCACTCTTTAACGTTTTCGATTGTTGCACCGTTATCTGTTAAGATACCGCCGAAACGATCTACTACAGCTTTTTTAGCTTCATCCTCAATGTTTGGACGGATGATATACATAACTTCGTATTTTTTCATCCTTGTCACCTCCTTTTGGTCTAAACGGCCCTTAATGGGCAAGGAGCAATATAACTATTACTCACAAGTAAAAAGTATATCACACCTATATATCGAAATCAATATTAGTTACAGTAAGAATTAGACATTAAAGCGGAAGTGCATAACATCTCCGTCTTTTACTAGATATTCTTTACCTTCTAGACGGACTTTTCCTGCTTCTTTCGCTGCTGTCATGCTACCACTCGTTACTAGATCGTCATAAGCAACCGTTTCTGCACGAATGAATCCACGTTCGAAATCTGTATGAATAACCCCTGCACATTGTGGAGCCTTCATGCCTTTACGGAACGTCCATGCGCGCACTTCTTGCTCACCTGCTGTGAAATACGTTGCTAGACCTAATAAATGATAAGAAGCACGAATTAATTGATCTAATCCAGACTCTTCGATTCCTAACTCTTCTAGGAACATTTCTTTTTCTTCGCCTTCAAGCTCAGCAATTTCAGATTCAATCTTCGCACATACGACGATAACTTCTGAGCTGTCTTTTTGAGCGTATTCACGTACTTGTTGCACATATGGATTATTTGAAGCGTCTGCTACTTCATCTTCTCCTACGTTTGCTACATAAAGCATTGGCTTCACTGTTAAAAGGTGAAGACCTTTTACAATGCGCATTTGCTCATCTGTAAATTCTAATGCGCGAGCTGGTTGCTCTGCTTCTAACCCAGCTTTTAATTTCACAAGCACTTCATGCTCGTAAACAGCATCTTTATCTTTTTGTTTTGCTAATTTCGCCACGCGATCAACACGCTTATCGACTGTTTCTAAATCAGCTAAAATTAACTCTAAATTAATCGTTTCAATATCAGCGATTGGATCTACTTTACCAGATACGTGTGTAATGTTATCATCTGCAAAACAACGTACCACTTGGCAGATCGCATCCACTTGACGAATGTGTGATAAGAATTTGTTTCCTAGTCCCTCACCTTTACTTGCACCTTTTACAATTCCCGCAATGTCTGTAAATTCAAATGCTGTAGGAACCGTTTTCTTCGGATTTACAAGCTCCGTTAATTTCTGAAGACGTTCGTCTGGTACTTCTACAATTCCAACGTTCGGATCAATCGTACAGAACGGATAGTTCGCAGATTCAGCCCCCGCTTGTGTAATTGCATTAAATAAAGTTGACTTTCCGACATTTGGAAGTCCGACAATTCCAGCTGTTAATGCCATATATATTCCACTCCTCTATATTTACCGTAAACAATTTAACCTTTCCCAATTATAGTGAGTCAAGGTTGAAAAAACAAGCCTAATCAATTCCTAATTATTAACACTTATACTCTCTACTTTTTTAATTCCTACTAAGCAATCGTACAACGTGCTGCCTAATCCATTATCCGATTCTCCATTTGGTGTAAGTAGATTAACACTTCCCCCAAACTGTTTCCATTGGCCTTCATCTACATTAATTGTTCCTGGATGAGCAATCTTCATGATCCTTACTTTCCCTCTGAGCGTTCCTCGATCATTAAACAATTGAGCCATATCTCCTTCTTCGAGACCCATCTCAGTAGCTACATCTTGAGATACTTCAATCTTCACTTCCTGCAAGCCTTTAATAACAGGATAGTGCTGTGAATGATTTGAACGCATCGGATGAATCGACAATAATTGATAAGGAAACTTACGTGCTAACTCCGTGTTAGAAGCAGAAGATTCCTCGGGAAATAATAGCTGCAATTTCCCATTGTATCCCTTTTTTTCTCCTAACGTTGAAGTGAATTCATACTTACCACTCGGTGTCTTAAACTCATAGGTAGACCACGGAACATCTCTGATAGGTAGTAAAAGGTGCTTTTCTTCTTTTAGTCTGTCGAGCGTAATGCCGTGATCCTTCAGCTTACTAAGACCCATCTCTAAAAACTCATCGACTGTGTAATCAAACACCTCTCCAAACCCAAGACGTTTGGCAAGTTCTGTCCAAATCCATCGATCGGACTTTGCTTCACCTGGAGGCGTTACAGCCGCTTCCCCGTAGTTCATATAGCCGTGATACATAGATGCGTAGTAAATGTCTGTTTCCTCAAATACAGTCGTTGTTGGAAGAACATAATCAGCGAGCGCTGCTGTATCTGTCATAAACTGATCAATCACCACAAGCGTATTTACTGATGAGAAGGCTTTTTCGACAAGGTTCGTGTTCGGCACTTGCGTAACGGGATTTCCACATGTCACCATGATCATTTGAATTTCCGGATCTACCGCCTCTAATATCCCTTCCGCCTGCTTCATCATGGTAAAACTGCGCTTCTTTTGTTTTCTTTCAGGTAACGTTAACGCATTTGAGTTAAAGCTTTGACCAACTTGAAGATTACCAAAGTTCGCTCCCCCACCTTGAATGCCGATGTTACCACTCACTGCAATAAGCGCATCAATTAAACGAATCGTATTTCCACCATTTTTGTAGCGTTGCATACCAAGTCCTAGATAAGTAGTCACTGGACGATCTGCATAGATCTCTGCTAATCCCGTAATTCGGTCGTATGGAATCTCCGTCATGTTCACGATCTCTTCCATACTAATCTCATCTACCAAAGCAACAAGATCTTCATAGCCAACGGAATGCTGCTCGATAAAATGATGATCCTCCAAACCTAGGCGTTTTAGTTCTTTTATAATACCGATCGCTAAAATACCATCCATACCTGGTTTAATTGAAATATAATCATGGGCAATCTTAGCCGTCGCATTATAGATAGGATCAATAACCGTTAGGTGAATTCCATGCTTTTTCGCTTCTTGAAGGTGTTGAAAGAGGTGCATGTTCGTTCTCGCGACATTCCGACCCCAAATGACAACGTGCTTACTGTGATAAATATCATGCGGAGCATGGCTGTAGGAATCTCCAAAGTCCCATACCTGTGCCTCAATGCCCGCCCCCCAGCAAATACTGCCTGTCAGTTCTGTCACGCCACCATAGCTATTAAAAAAACGTTGATCTAAATTTTTGAGCAGGCCGTTATTTGCATAATCATGACTGTGCAGGACAGCTTGACTACCATATTTCTTTTTAATAACCGCCATCTTTTCTGCAATTTCCTCAAGTGCTTGCTCCCAAGAAATTTGCACAAATTGACCATCAATCTTTTTTAATGGATGAAGAAGACGATCAGAAGAATTCGTACGTGTTTCTAACGCCCTTCCTCTTCCGCAAATTTTCCCCTGTGTGATGGGATGATTCGCATCTCCTTCCACTTTTATTACCTTATTATTTTCCACTGTTATATGAAAACCACAGCTGTCCCAGCAGTTCAAAGGACAAGACGATATAACCTCTTTTTTCACTATGCTCACCTCAACTATATATCACATGGATTATTCATTTTAATTTAGTATAAGTGAAAGCAAAAAAAAATGCATGAGGTTATTCCTCATGCTTAACTAACACCTTTTTCATTTTTCTCGCAAATTCTCGGCGTGGGATCATTACGCTATGTCCACAACCTTCACACTTAATTCGAATGTCCATTCCCATTCGAATAATCTGCCAACGATTTACTCCACAAGGATGTGCCTTTTTCATTTCCACTACATCTTTTATACCGAATTCTTTTTCAATCATCATGATCTCCCTTTCAATTCTCTATCTATCCATTATCTTTTACATTAGGGGAATACTGCTCATGGCCTGGTTTGTTATACATGGCCATACGAGGAATTGGAATTTCGATTCCGTGCTCATCAAGACGCATTTTAATTTCCTTGCGAATTTCCCTTGCCATATAAAAATGACGCATCGGTTTGACTTCACTTACGACACGCATCACTACTTCTGACGGACCAAAGCTTTGAATACCTAAAAGTTCTGGAGGCTTCACCATATCTTCATATTTGTCTGGTAGCTCTACAAGTAAGTCTTTAATAATTTGTTCAGCACGTTCAATATCTTCATCGTAGGAGATATTTACGTCAACAAAAGCAGTGCTATTGTGCAACGAAAAGTTGGTTACTTCGTTAATGCTACCATTTGGTAAAATATGTAACTCGCCTGTCCAACTTTTAATCTTTGTCGTGCGTAAACCAATTTCTTCAACCGTTCCTTCAAAATTCGTGATACGAACATAATCTCCCACTGAGAATTGATCCTCAAAGATAATAAAAAATCCAGTGATAATATCGCGCACTAGGTTTTGGGCACCAAATCCGACCGCTAATCCGACGATCCCCGCACCAGCCAGTAGAGCTTGCACCTTAATACCAAGCGCTTCTAAGATCATCATGAGGGCAACAAAATATACGATATACGACAAAACATTGTGAAGCAGTCGAATAAGAGTCGTCTCTCTCCGTTCAGAAATACGCAAAGGACTTTTGCTTCTCATTTCAAAGATCTTCTGAAGAGCGCTCTTTCCAACTTTAATACAAATACTCGCTAAAATGATAATCAGTAAAATCTTTAAAGCTCCTTCTCCTATTTTCGACCAAAGGGCTTCATTTAAAAATTTCTTCTGTAAGGACTCCATGACTCCTAGACTGAGTAGCAACATCATTCTGACCTACTTTTCAATATTTTTTAATTATAGAGCTTATTTTAACAAGATTTATGCATAATTTGTAGTCATTCATAATAGCATGATAAAAAAGAGAGGTTGTCCACCTTTCATTTACTTAGTTATTCGATGAAAAAGGTTCAACTATGCGAAAATCGGTTATAACAAGCAGTAAGAGTAAAAGAACTTGTACGTATGATACTAGAATAACTTATTTCTCATAGAATTCATTCCATTCTTTTTTGGGCATATACATATTGGATTGCTCAAGCTCTTTCAATCGATCTCAATTCCAATCTCTACCTTCTTAAATTTTCTCACTTTTAATGTATAGATCTTCCATAAAATTCGTATACTGTTAGTATTATGTAAAAGGAGTGGATCCTATGAATCTAAAATCCTCCTTTGTAGGAAAAAAGGAGCTAGGTGTTCGTGTGCTTCATGATGATCTCGATGCCACTACAACCCTATCACAGAACTTAGTTAGTTTGCTTCCTGCCTTGTATGAACGAAATATCGTCATTGTATGTATTGGTACAGATCGATCAACAGGAGATTCATTAGGACCACTAGTCGGTACAAAACTAAAGGAAAAAGGGCTAAATTCCTTTCATGTCTATGGCACACTAGAAGAGCCGATACACGCCATTAATTTAAAAGAAACGGTTCAACGTATTTATCAGATGCACCAAAATCCTTTTATTGTCGGCATTGACGCTTGTTTAGGACGGATGAAAAGTGTCGGAAACGTCTGCATCGGAACAGGCCCTGTGAAACCTGGAGCAGGCGTGAACAAAGAATTGATCCCTGTAGGGGATATTCACATTACAGGAATCGTAAATGTAAGTGGATTTATGGAGTTTTTTGTTTTACAAAATACGAGGCTGAGCCTAGTGATGAAGATGGCAGATCTCATCGCAGACAGCTTAATTGAGGCTAGTACTACGATGCAGCAAACGTATTCGGTTCAACCTTTTTCACCTTTAAAACGTTTCTCAAAATACAAATAACCCTTGATCTCATTGATCAAGGGTTATTTTTAAATTTCTCCTCTACTTACGCGTAGTAGCTCTAAAAGACGATCGAGATCTTCTTTTGAGAAAAACTCAATTTCAATTTTACCTTTTTTCTTCGTTTGTTTAATGAAAACAGAAGTACCAAGGCTCTCACGCAATACGGCCTCACTTTGACGAATAAACACATCTTTTTCAGGCTTTTTGTTCTTCGTTTCACGTGAAACACTCTGGTTAAGAGCAGAAACGAACTCTTCAAGCTCTCGTACACTCATTTTTTCCTTCTGAACTTTCTCAGCAATAGAGACAATTAACTTTTTATCTTTAATGGACAATAATGCTCGACCATGACCCATTGTGAGCTTACCGTGGGAAATCCAATCTTGAATTTCTTCAGGAAGAGTAAGGAGCCTCAAGTGATTAGCAATATGAGGACGACTTTTTCCAAGTCGTGCTGCTAGTTGCTCTTGAGTCATATGAAGCTGTTCCATTAACGTTTGATATGCCATAGCTTCTTCAATTGGCGTGAGATCTTCACGCTGTAAGTTTTCTAAAAGTGCTAACTCCATCATTTGCTTTTCAGAGAACTCTTTCATTACGACAGGAACGGTAGATAATCCCGCTTCCTTTGCTGCTCGGAATCTTCTTTCCCCCACAACAATCTCAAAGCCCTTAATCGTTTTACGAGCAATAATTGGCTGTAGAATACCATGCTGCAGGATGGATTCCTTTAATTCCTGAATCGCTTCTGGATGAAAAATCTTTCTTGGTTGATAGGGGTTAGGCCTTAAATCGGTTACGCTAATCTCTTGAATAGTATCTTCGCTTTTTACATCTAAGCCTGAAAATAACGCGTTAATGCCCTTCCCTAATCCTTTCGCCACTATATATCACTTCCTTTGCGAGTTCCGTGTAGACATTTGCTCCACGTGACTTTGGATCATACAAGATAATAGGTGCTCCATGACTTGGCGCTTCACTCAAACGTACGTTTCTCGGAATAATAGTACGATAGACATGATCTTGAAAATATTTCTTTACTTCCTCTGTCACCTGTAGCCCCAAATTTGTGCGCGCATCCAACATCGTAAGTAAAACTCCTTCAATACGCAAATCTGAGTTTAAATGTTTTTGCACTAAACGTACAGTATTTAATAATTGACTCAACCCTTCTAACGCATAGTACTCGCACTGTACAGGAATAAGAACGGAATCAGCAGCCGTTAATGCATTGATTGTTAATAATCCTAAAGATGGCGGACAATCAATAATAATGTAATCATAATCGTTTCGCACTTTTTCGAGCGCTCTTTTCAATCGAACTTCTCTTGAAATAGTGGAAACTAACTCAATTTCCGCTCCTGCTAACTGAATTGTAGCGGGAATAATGGATAAATTATTGACGCCCGTTGTGCAAATCACTTCTGATGCATCAGTATCTTCGACAATAACATTATAAATACAAGCATCTACTTCCGCCTTATCAATTCCTACACCGCTAGTGGCGTTCCCTTGAGGATCAGCGTCCACCATTAGTACTTTTTTTCCCTGGTGAGCCATACAAGCTCCTAGATTTACTGCAGTTGTCGTTTTACCAACTCCGCCCTTTTGATTTGCAACGGCGATAACTTTCCCCACGGTGTGACCACCTACCCTTGTTTGCATCAATCTTTTCTTGCAAAATTGAAGGAATATTTAGACTTCTATTTCCTTGATAAAAAACCCCCATCCATTTCGATGAGGAATATTTTATCGTTTATTTCTTTGGAATTTTAATTGTAATTTGATAATATTCATCAAACTCTTCTTCTTCAGAGTTAATACTCAGCCCGCTATCCGTTACCATCGTCAATGATTGACGGATCGTATTCATAGCAATGCGTGCATCTTTACTAAAAGCCTTTCGTTTCGCTTTCGGCTTTTTCACAGGTTTCTCTATTAAACTCGTTACTCGATCCTCTGTTTGTTTGACGTTGAGGTTCTTCTCTAAAATTTCTTGCAGCACGGCTTCTTGCCTTTCAACATCTTTTAAAGGAATCAACGCACGAGCATGACGCTCTGTGATAAGCTTTTGCATAATTGCTTCTTGAATTGTAGAAGGTAGTTTGAGTAAACGAAGCTTATTGGCAATGGTTGATTGACCTTTACCAAGACGCTGAGCAAGCGCTTCCTGAGTTAAATTATGTAACTCGAGTAATTTAGCATAAGCTAGTGCTTCTTCAATTGAAGTGAGTTCTTCTCGCTGAAGATTTTCGATCAGGGCGACAGAAGCTGTTTCCGCGTCATTAAACGTTCGAATGATCGCAGGTATATGCTCCCAGCCTAGTGTTTGGACTGCGCGCCATCTACGTTCTCCAGCAATTAATTCATACTCGTCGTCTGAAATAGGACGAACCACGATCGGCTGAATGATACCATGGGTACGGATTGTAAGAGCCAGTTCGTGAATTTTCTCCTCGTTAAATACGTTACGAGGCTGATAACGGTTCGGAGTAATACTCGTTACCGGGATCTCTTTTACTTCATCCCTAATTTCTTGTTCCTTACCTTCTGGTTCGATTTCTCGATCATGATGCTCTATATCATCCGTTCGATCTTTTAAATTAAAAAAACGTGAAAAAGCAGATTTCACAGTTCTACACCACCTTCAGGAAAATCCCACCATAAATAAGTTCGATATGTCATATTGATCTCCTGCTTTTAATTGATAAAATTTCGTGAGGGAAGAAGAGGTTATACGTTCTTTTCTTCTTCTCCCACGAGAAAAAAATCGTTAAATGAAGCAAAACAATAGCTAACTATTCGAGTGGAGCTTTGATTGGTGTACCTGGTTTTCGAGGATATTTTTTAGGTGTTTTCTTTACCTTGTTAATAACAGCGATGTAACGATCACTTTTCTCTATTGGAAGAGTTAAATGTTCCACACGCTCTACTTTTCCACCTAAAGTTGTGATTGCTTTTTGACCAATTTCCAATTCTTCTAGAGCTGATGCTCCCTTCATGGCAACAAATTGACCATTTTCTTTCACAAGAGGCAAGCAAAATTCACTTAAAACAGAAATACGTGCTACCGCACGAGCTGTGACAACGTCAAATGCCTCACGAATTCCCTCTTTGCGACCAAACGTCTCAGCGCGATCATGACAAAGCGTAACATCACTTAAACCTAATTCAGTGACGAGGTGATTTAAGAATGTAATTCGCTTATTCAAAGAATCGACGATAGTAACGTGAAGATGAGGGAAGCAAATTTTTAGTGGAATACTAGGAAATCCTGCTCCTGCTCCTACATCACAAACTGTTTTAACATTTTGAAAATCGTATGAAAAGGCAGCCGTTACAGAGTCAAAAAAGTGCTTTTCATACACACCCTCTTCATCCGTAATAGCCGTTAAGTTCATTTTTTCGTTCCATTCTACTAAAATTTCAAAGTATTTTTTAAATTGTTGAAGCTGATGAGAAGAGAGGGAAATCCCCTTCTCTTCTAACAGCTGTTGAAATTGTTCTTGGTTCATATCTCTTCCCTTTCTATACCTATGATTTACTCATTTGATACTTTAGCAATTTTCCCTTGCTCGATATATACAAGTAAAATCGAGATATCCGCTGGGTTTACACCTGAGATGCGTGAAGCCTGAGCGACTGTTAGAGGACGAACTTGCTTTAATTTTTGGCGCGCTTCAGAAGCAAGTCCATTGATTGCATCGTAATCAATTTGATCAGGGATTTTTTTATCTTCTAGCTTTTTCAAACGCTCTACTTGCTGCAGAGACTTTTGAATATAGCCTTCGTATTTCGTTTGAATTTCAACTTGTTCCGCAACGTCAGGATCAATCTCGCCATCAACAGGAACGATACGTGCAATGTGTGAATAATTCATTTCAGGACGTTTTAACAGATCCGACGCACGAATGCCGTCCTTCAATTCACTTCCACCCGCTTCTTTAATAATCTCTTGAACCTCTGAAGTCGGTTTAATAATAATACCCGCTAAGCGCTCTTTTTCAGCCTCAATCGCAGCTTTTTTGCTTTGGAACTTGTCGTAACGCTCATCAGAAATAAGTCCTAAGTCGTATCCGATTTCTGTTAGACGTAAATCTGCGTTGTCATGACGAAGCAATAAGCGATATTCCGCGCGTGAAGTTAGCAAGCGGTATGGCTCATTTGTTCCCTTTGTTACAAGATCATCGATTAACACTCCGATATAGGCATCAGAACGACCTAAAATCATTTCTTCTTTGTCGAGAGAACGACGACCTGCATTAATACCTGCTACGATACCTTGACCTGCTGCCTCTTCATAACCAGACGTTCCGTTAATTTGACCAGCAGTGTATAGATTTTTAATGACTTTTGTTTCAAGCGTTGGCCATAGCTGCGTTGGAACAATAGCATCATACTCAATTGCATATCCCGGACGCATCATTTGAACATTTTCTAACCCAGGAATGGTAGATAAAATATCACGCTGAACGCTCTCAGGTAAGCTTGTGGATAACCCTTGAACGTATACTTCTTGCGTATTACGACCTTCTGGTTCTAAGAAAATTTGATGACGTGGCTTATCGTTGAAACGAACAACCTTGTCTTCAATAGATGGGCAATAGCGTGGACCTGTTCCTTTAATCATTCCTGAGTACATCGGAGATAGGTGCAAGCTATTATCAATCAATTGGTGAGTTGTTTCATTTGTGTATGTTAACCAGCATGGAAGCTGATCTGTAATGTATTTCGTTGTTTCATACGAGAATGCACGTGGAACATCATCACCAGGCTGGATTTCAGTTTTACTGTAATCAATTGTATTACTATTAACACGTGGCGGCGTTCCTGTTTTAAAACGAACCAAGTCAAATCCTAGCTCTTCTAGATGCTCGGATAGGCGTACTGACGGTTGTTGATTATTTGGACCACTTGAATATTTCAGTTCTCCTAAAATAATCTCTCCGCGCAGGAAAGTACCCGTCGTGATCACGACCGTCTTCGCTTTAAATACTGCTCCTGTTTGAGTGACTACGCCCGTACAAACGCCGTCTTCGATAATCAAGCGCTCAACCATTCCTTGCATAAGCGTTAAATTCTCTTCATTTTCCATTGTCTTCTTCATTTCATGCTGATAAGCGAACTTATCTGCTTGTGCGCGTAGTGCACGAACCGCAGGACCTTTACCTGTGTTCAACATTCTCATTTGAATGTGTGTTTTATCAATGTTACGTCCCATTTCTCCCCCTAGTGCGTCAATTTCACGCACGACGATCCCTTTTGCAGGTCCCCCTACAGAAGGATTACAAGGCATAAATGCGACCATATCTAAATTAATTGTGAGTGTAAGGGTTTTGGCGCCCATGCGAGCAGAAGCAAGCGCTGCTTCAACTCCGGCATGTCCAGCTCCAATGACGATTACATCATATGAACCAGCTTCATATTGCATGTTGAACTTTACCTCCCTTAATATATAAAACTGTTTATTTTCCTAAGCAAAATTGCGAGAACAACTGATCAATCAAGCTTTCGTGTACAGATTCTCCAATAACCTCTCCGAGAATTTCCCACGTGCGTGTTAAATCAATTTGAACAATATCAATCGGAATACCGTTCTCAATTCCAACAATCGCTTCATCAATCGCTTGCTCTGCTTGCGATAGTAGACCGATATGACGAGAATTTGATACATATGTTAGATCCTGCGCTTCAATATTGCCTTCGAAGAACAAGCTCGAAATAGCCTCTTCTAGTTGATCGACACCTTGCTCTTGTACTAAAGCAGTTGTGACTACTGGATGTCCTGATGCTAATTCATACACTTTATCTAAATCAATTTTCTTCGTAAGATCCGTTTTATTCACAATGACGATATAGTCCATACCACGGACAGCTTCAAATAACTGCTCGTCCTCATGTGTAAGTTCGTCATGGTAATTTAAAACAAGTAAAATAAGATCTGCCTCTTTTAAGTATTGACGCGAACGCTCTACTCCAATACGCTCGACAATATCTTCTGTTTCACGAATTCCCGCTGTGTCTACTAAACGCAACGGTACACCGCGCACATTTACGTATTCTTCGATAACATCTCTTGTTGTTCCTGGAATATCTGTTACAATAGCCTTCGTATCTTGAACTAAGCTATTTAACAATGAAGATTTCCCAACGTTTGGTCTTCCAACGATAACCGTAGCCAGTCCTTCACGCAAAATTTTCCCTTGCTGGGACGTTTGTAAAAGCGTTTGAATCTCGCTACGCACATTTGAGGCCTTTTCAATTAACATTCGATGAGTCATTTCTTCTACGTCATCGTACTCTGGATAATCGATGTTTACCTCTACGTGAGCAAGTGTTTCAAGAATTTCTTGTCGTAGACGGCGAATCAGGTTTGATAATCGACCTTCCATTTGCTTAATGGCAACGTTCATCGCGCGATCTGTCTTAGCGCGAATTAAATCCATGACCGCTTCGGCTTGTGACAAGTCGATACGCCCATTTAAGAAAGCACGCTTTGTAAATTCACCCGGTTCTGCTAGTCTAGCACCGTTCGTCAGGATTAATTGCAAGACACGATTAACGGAAACAAGTCCACCGTGGCAGTTAATTTCAATAATATCTTCACGAGTAAAAGTTTTAGGACCTCTCATAACTGAAACCATTACTTCCTCTACCACATCGTTGGTTTTAGGGTCAATGATATTTCCGTAGTTGATCGTATGAGAAGCAACAGTAGACAGCGTCTTACCAGAGGGACTTTTAAAAATGCGATCCGCAATGGAGATCGCTTCCTCCCCGCTTAAACGTACAATAGCAATTGCCCCTTCCCCCATCGGTGTGGAAATCGCTGCAATTGTATCAAGCTCTAACATCATTCTTTCACCTCTCTTTTTTTCTCTTACCTATCTTTATTTATAAAAACATCTTGACGATGCAACGTTTTAACACAAAAGGTGTTAACCAAATTTAAAGCATAGCACAAACCATTCTTGAAAAAAATAGGTATTTTTTGAACAAACGCATTAAGTTATTCACATTTTTATAAAATGCGTACCTTTTATTTTAACTTATCCACATGTGAATAACAATTCCTACTAATCTTCCTCGAGCGAGAACTATTATTTCAAAATAAAAAACGCTCAGCTTTTACTGAGCGTTTGAGAAATAGCTTCTTCTAGGATTTTCTGCGATTCAATTGGAGAGGTTCAATGACCAAGTGACGATTCGGTTCTGTTCCAACCGAATAGGTTCGAATAGACTTATTACGAACAAGCGCTTGATGCAAAATTTTTCGTTCCGAGGAGTTCATAGGCTCAAGTTCGACTTTCGATTGCGATTGCAGTGCCTTCGCAGCGAGTTTTCCAGCTAAAACTTCCAATGACTGCTTTCTCTTCTCACGGTAGCCCTCTGGATTTAATTTAATATTTATATAATGAGTAGAAAAACGATTTGCTACTAGCTGAGTAAGCAGCTCAAGTGCGTTCACCGTTCCACCTCTTTTACCAATCAGCATAGAGGCATCTGTACTATGAATAAGAAATTCAACGTCTCGGCCTTGTACTTTTTTTGTAAGATCTGCTGTAATTCCCATCTCCATAATGACACGTTGAAGATATTCTTCAGCTTCCTGAACAGGATCAATCTTGCGTTTCATTTCAATGACTGCCGGTTTTTTATTAAAAACGCCTAAAAAACCTTTTTTTCCTTCATCAATCACAGATAAAATAACCTGATCTTCGTTAAGACCCAACTGCTTAAGACCATTCTGAGTCGCTTCTTCGACTGTACGTCCAGTGAACATTGTAGTCTCCAAATCAAACTCCTCCTTTTAAGAGTTTTCTGATTATTAAAACGCTATCTTCTATTAGTATTAAGTATACGAACAATAGGAGAAGAAAAACAACGTATGCGAGGAAATTACGTGGAAATAACTTGAAATCTAGTTGTTTTTTCATCGGAAGGATCCAAATTAGTAGTAATTTTGAAAAGAGGATCGTAAAATTGTGGATAGAGGAGATCATGATCACCGATCCGAGCCTCTTCGTTATAAGTAAGGGCTCTACATCAATCACTTAATTATGTAAAAGGCGAGATAGAACACGTCGTTTTAGATGCAAAACGGTTTTAAAAACGGTTCTGGCCATTTTTAACTATTCCTTCGTATCCCCTCATCCTTAATTTTGACAAACAAAATGCCTTCATTACTTTTTCAACACTTTAGCTCGTCTCAGCACGTGCTGCAAGCTTTTGCTCACTTCTTCATATGTCATTTCCGCCGTTGGATATCTTGCAATAATTACATAATCTCTATCTTGCTCGAGAGAACTTGATAACTCAAAGAAAACCTGGCGAATTAATCTTTTTACTCTATTTCGTACAACGGCGTTGCCGATTTTTTTCCCAACTGACAAGCCAATACGAAAATGTGGCTGATCCGACTTTTCTAGAGCGTATACCACAAATTGGCGGTTCGCGACGGACGTTCCCTTCTTAAAAACATGCTGAAAATCTTTATTTTCTTTGATTCGATAACTTTTCCTCATTATTTTAACAGCTCCTGTACCATTCCGTTCTTCTCACATTTTCTGCAACTTTAGCCTGGTTTAAACCAGGCCAAAGTGTACAAAGAGAAAAAAAGACCACTGACAGTTCAGTGGCCATTATGCTGACAATACTTTTCTTCCTTTACGACGACGGCGTGCTAACACTTTACGTCCATTAGCAGAGCTCATGCGGCTACGGAAACCGTGTACTTTACTACGCTTACGTTTATTTGGTTGGTAAGTTCTTTTCATTTATCTACACCTCCTCGAGGAATATCTGAAAAAGACAGTCTTGATAATTATAGTGACATGTCTCCCATTCTGTCAACTTTATAATAAAAAAAGACGATTTTTTATCTCTATTTTATCCTTTTTCATAATGAACGGTTTCATTTAACAAATCAGGTTTAGCTGCTTTTTGTATCCTGAAAACCACGTTTTGGCCTGCGTTGAATCAAATCTATCTCCAGATCTTCTTCTTAAGCATACACATTAAGCAACAGATATAGACATTCAATTATTTTTTCAATACTACCTATCTTATCATTTTTTTACGCATCTGTCTTCATCACCTTCATAGTATACACAAATATTATCTAGTTGTTTACCCCCTTCTTTTCCTCCTCATAAAATTATCTCTTTTTATTCAATGCTCCCTATTTTTTCTTTGTGGATAAGTTTTTTCGACATTTTTTTCTTATCTCCAGATTTATCGACAAGAGGTACACATTATATAGTGCTGTGGACAAATTATTTCCACAACCTGTAGTGATTGTGGATAAGTTTCGAAAATCCATTGCAACTATTGGTTTTCTTTGATATTATATTTTTGTTTTCACTCTTAATAAGCAAATTCCGCTGGTTTAAATATCCACAGTTGTGGATAACTTGTGGAAATTTTATTCACCATGTGTGTATCTTTTTGTCCACTTCTTGTGGATTATGTCTAAAAGTCATTTTTCTTCTATATTATATATTTATCCACAATGTCTAAAATGTATATTTATGATTTTCTCATGCATTCCATTGCATATAGTACTGTACAAAGGTTGTACAACGAATTTTTACACGTAAGGGAGGGGGATTGTT